>NZ_BRXR01000001.1:3461500-3762500 GCF_026012015.1 Clostridium omnivorum
GAATGTTGAAATAATAGTCCATGAATATTTGATGCAGGATTCTCAAAGATAAGTTTAAATGTAAGGCAACTCAATAAATAGTAATTTGAATTGATGATTATTTTATAAAGTCAAAAAAGATAAAGCAAAGAAAGTCGAGAAATCCTCTTTCAAAGTTTCTATAATAGGAATTGTCAGGAGGTGATGCAGATGACAGAAAAAGTGGAAGCAGTTCAACGGATGCAAAATTATATCGAGGCTCATTTAACAGAACGCATTACGCTTACAGATTTGTCTGAAGCGGCCTTTTTCTCTCCGTGGTATTCCGCCAGGTTATTCAAAGAAATGACTGGGTTAGCCCCGGCAGATTACATCAGGCGGCTCAAACTATCCAAATCCGCACTTAGGCTGCGTGATGAGACCTGCAGGATCATCGATGTGGCCTACGATATGGGATTTAGAAGTGTGGACAGCTATCAACGAGCATTCTTTCGGGAATTCGGCTGTAACCCTAAAGAATATGCCTTAAATCCGATTCCTCTGTCTTTGTTCACTCCCTATGGCGTAAAATTTAGAGAACTTTGGAAGGAGCCGAATAACATGGAAAATATTAAAAATGTCTTTATTCAGGTAATTGATAAACCCCATCGCAAGGTTATCATCAAGCGCGGTCAAAAGGCAACGGGATATTGGGAGTATTGTCAGGAGGTTGGCTGTGATGTATGGGGTTTACTCACCAGCATGAAATCTTTGTGTGGAGAACCAGTGTGTATGTGGCTACCTGAGCAGTACCGCAGACCGGGAACTTCGAAATATGTGCAGGGCGTCGAGGTAGCTGTCGATTACAACGGTCCTGTTCCCGATGAGTTTGATGTAATCATGTTGCCCAAGGCTAAATATCTGATGTTCCAGGGAGAACCCTTCGCCGAAGAATACTACTGCGAGGCAATTGAAGTACTTCAAGCCTCTATGGACCGCTATGATCCGGCAGTAATTGGATATGCCTGGGATGATACCAATCCTCGCATACAGTTAGAACCTATTGGAAAGAGAGGATATATCGAACTGCGGGCAGTTAAATAAGTGTTCGATTGTGTTAGTGTAAGCATAATGCAAAGCTAACAAATTTCAGCTTGTAAATTCCAATTTGTTTAAAAGTCTGTATTCATAATGAATGCAGACTTTTTTATTGATAGTTAATTACCATAAGTTGTATAATTAATTATTAAGGTAATATGGACTTGGAAGATAAGACGAATCAAAATAAATATATGTTTTAAAGCAATGAGGAGTAATCAATATGGAAAGTATAACAAAATCAAAACTAACCTCTGAGCAAATTAATATGATGACAAGACAAGCATTCGGAAATAGAACAAAACCGGAAATAATAACAGAGTTAGCTGATGGCTATTTTAACACTGCATATATGTTAACTCTCACAAATGGATTTAAAACGGTACTCAAGGTTTCACCACCTAAGGAGGTGGTTGTAATGAGGTATGAGAAAAACATCATGGAAACTGAGGTGTATGTTTTAAATAAGATTAAATCACTTGGAGATATGCCGACTCCAAAGGTTTTTTATTATGATCAAAGTGGAGAAATTATTAAAAATGACTTTTTCTTCATGGAGTTTGTAGATGGTGTACCACTCAATAAGATACGTTCAGAACTTACAGAAGAACAGTATAGAGAAATATCATCTGAACTTGGTGGGATTGCGCGAAAAATCCACAGTATAGAAGGCAGCTATTTCGGATATATATCACAGGATGATAAGAAATTTGACACATGGGATCAGGCTTTTTTATGTATGATAAAGGAGTTACTAGCCGATGCCATAGATGCTAGGGTTATACTCCCTTACGATTATGATAAAATTTACAATATGATATATGAAAAGCGTGAGGTATTAAACATAGTAAAAATGCCATCGCTTGTACACAAAGATTTGTGGGACGGAAACATATTTATAGACCCTAAGACATCAAAAATAACAGGTATTCTTGATTGTGAGCGTGCAATATATGGAGATGCACTACTAGATCCAGTATGCGGTTTTCTTTTAAATAATAAAGATTTCATGCAAAGTTATAAAGGAAGGATATACCTTGAGAAGGAAGAGGAAATAAGGGCAGTTCTTTATCAAATATATCTTTATCTTATTATGGTTATAGAATGCTCTTATCGTAAGTATCCTGACGAAAATCAATCTAAATGGTCAAGTATACGACTTGAAGAAGCACTAGTTGACCTTTTGAAATTATGAGAATTTATATTATATAATGCTCTTTTAAAATGTCACATTTGTAGGACTTTACGAACATAATATCTATTTTACGCAATGACATAATTCAATAATCTACATAATAACTGAATTGACCATATGGAATACTATTGATATTATGGTGTTATAAGTACAATACTATGAAGAACTAACAATTTGTATTAGGCGGTGCATCAATGAAAAAGCTGTTAACTATGCTTGTAGTCTTCGTCTACATGGTACCACTATCGCTTTTCTTGACTTTTTATCAGATTTTTACAAAAGAAATGAAAAATTCTTTTAAATTTGCCATTTTTGCGATTCCATTGTTACTCATGATTGTGGTGTTTATATTGGTAGCTTTAAACATCATGGTCGCGGTACATTCCATAGTACGGGCACAAGATTTGTCGTTCAGAACAGTTATGATTTTCAAATTGTGTCTTATACCATTTTATTTACTCAATTTTGTTTGCTGGATGTTTGCTTCAATGGTATTCCATATTGCAATAATTATCTGGCCGATGATTCCATTTATCATTGCATACACTTATCTTACCTTGCTTGGAACATCCACATTTGTAATAGCTAAACTATTTTCTTTACGCAAAAGCAAAATAATTACCACAAAACAATTTGTCCTTCATTGTATATTACAGCTTATTTTTACAGTAGATGTGATAGACGCTATTTATTTAGCGACAAAGCAAAAAAAGTTTAAATCTCTTTTGGTGCTAAAACAATAGATTATAAGCATTATCTGAATATACAGCTATGTAACGGCTTTCAAAAAAGCAACCTCCACAAATCCATATTTTATCCTTTATTGACGATTCACAACTTTCTTATATTACGTCATATAGGTAATATTTACAATTAGGGTTTAGTTTCATATGCATTTTATTTTTAATAGTAAATTATCGTTAACTATAGACTTTGCTTATTAGTTCATAAAATGCTGTAATTGCTTTTATCATCTCTAAATTAACCTTATCTAGATAAATATTTATATTTTCAATTAAGTCCCTTGTATTTGGTTCATTATATATAAACTCTTTAAGTTCTTTTTTTAACATTTCCATATTGTAATAATTATACTTCATTTTTAAAGAGTACTTTAGAGCATGTATAATTAGTATTACTTTAATTTGATCTTCATTAAATAATCTATAATTATTACCTTCTCCTCTAACTGATGAAATTAATCCAATAGTTTCCCAGTAGCGTATTGTTGTTGTACTTATATCTGTAATTTTGCTTATTTCCTTTATAGTCATTAAATTTTTTTTATCTTTTTTTATGTCACTACTTTTATAATTTAGATTTTTTATAAGATTTTGGCCGACTCTTTCCAATCGCATTTTTTCAGCATATAAATCAGCTTGAGATTTAGTAATCATCCATAATGCTTTATGGTCATTCCCCTTCATATGCTCTCTCAGTAAATCTCCAGTAAATTCTAGGCTATATCCTTTTACCATGTTTCTAATACAGATAAGATAATCAAGATGAATTTGTGTAAATATTCTATATCCAGAATCCGTTCTTTTAACAGGCGGGATAATTCCCATATCTTCATATATTCTAATAGTTGATGTACTAATATTTAATTTTCTAGCTATATCTATAGGTCTATATTCCATTTTTCCTCCTTTCAGTGGGGACACTGGGTAACTCAAGATGCTTACTACCGCTAACAAGTTACCCGTTAAAGTCCATTTAGGACTTTAACTTCCCTTACTAATAAAAAAGATTAATCAGTATTATAAGGTTCATAAATATAATTTCTTGTTTTAGCTGCACTTATTTAATAAAAGTTTCTAAGTGCATTAATGTTATATAATTAAATTGTAACATTTACTCTGTATAATTAAAACAAATTTATGGGAGGTTTATTATGGGAAAACATAAAGATGGACATAGCTATATGAATTGTGTGGGTATAATAAGAAAAATTGAAGATATTCCAGAATTAAAATTTAGATTAATAGATATAAGTGAGAGTAAATCGCATAAGCAAATGTCTAAGTATAGTTTACTATTAGCTGAACATATTTTAAAAGTTAGCAACATTGAGAAAAGCAGTGATATTGCTGAATGTTTTGAAATAAACCTAAAATGGCAAGATGGAAAAGTAAAATTCCAAGATGCAAGAAACGTTGCCTTTAAGATAAACAGACTTGCTAGTGAAGAAAAGGATCCTGTGAGGGTAAAGGTGTTACGAGCTATGGGCCAAGTTGCTGCTACACCTCATGTTAAGTGGCACGCCTTAATTGCTTCGGATTATGCAATCACTTTGATAAATTTACTGTATCCCAATGATTTAGATGAAGTTAGGAAAGAGAGAGAGATTCAAATTGGATTAATGAAAAGCGTCTAATTTAGAGTGATCAGGAGGAAATTCTATGGAAAAGTATACAAGAGAAGAATTGGAACAAGCACTACGAGTTATAGTATCAACTATTAGCAAGTGTGAAAAAATATGGCCCAAATTTGCAGAGGGTACCTCACAACACACGCTTCTTAAGAATAGGATAAAAGCGATGTACATTTCAAAATCCTTAATATCAGACGAAGAGATTATGGACACATATACAAAAGAAGAATTGATAGAAGCTCTACCCCCAGTATCTTCAATTATCAGCAAATGTGAAAAAGCACAGCTAAAATTTGAGGAGGGTACTGCTCATCACACTCGCCTTAAGAAGATAATAGATGCTATGTATATTTCAAAATCCTTAATAACAGATGAAATTAGTAAAAGAGATTAATTTTCAGTAATTATATACAAGAAAAAATATCCATTTTATAGTATAATTACCTTAATAAATATTAATGTGGATTTATGAAGTATCATGAACTATTGAAATTAGTATATAATCTCTAAAAAGTATGTGATACTTATACCGCAGCTTATAGGTGCGATATTGTTCACTAACTATAGATTAACATAGAGAGTAGGGATAAATATGAGAGCACCATATCAAGTTTTAGTGTTTCCTTATTATATAAGTGATAAAGGCATAGAATATGCTATATTCCGTACAAGTGATGTTGGCTGGTGGCAAGCTATTTCTGGTGGAGGAGAAGATGGGGAAACAATAATTGAATCAGCTAAAAGAGAAGCATGGGAAGAAGGAGGAATTTCTAAGGATTCATTGTACATAAAGTTAGATACAGTTAATTCAATTCCTGCTGAAGAATTTGAAGAAAGTATCCATTGGGATAAAAATATCTATGTTATACCTGAAAATTGTTATGGGGTTGAAATAATAGATAAACAATTAACACTTTCACATGAACATACTGAATATAAGTGGATGAGTTATGCTGATGCTATTTCATGTTTAAAATGGGATGGAAATAAAGTGGCGCTTTGGGAACTTAACAAAAGACTTAGTTAGAAATTTTAAATTTTATGCGGAATAAGTGAATGAGCTATTCGCGCTAAAGAAGGATCACACCCTACTATGTCTGGTGCTATATCATCTATTGCTTGGACGTATAGAGGTATATATGCGATGGCATTAATAATTGTCTTTTCATATGTGATGTATTCAAACTTAAATAAAAAAGTTAAAGCATCTATATTTATGTTAATGTTGATATTAAACCTGCCATTAATGTATTTTATGGAACTTAGGGGGATTTTATTATGAATGAGGATGAGAATAAAAATATTACTGATGGAAGTTCATTTTTTACTGAAAATAATGTGCTTAAGAGAAGAGAAATCATATATTTGATAAAGGTTTTTGGGTTATCAGTTCTTTTATTTTTTATAATAGGTGGAGGAAGTAATACAACAACATACTTTTTATCATTAATATCATCTGTGTTAATTATTAATGGGTATAGCAGGGTTAAGAAGGAAAACAGTTAGAATGTGTAGTTAAGTTTGATTGCAAAATTCTAATGCAAAGTCGCTTTGGTAAAGTATTGTACATTAATATTAGAAAGGAAAAAATATGTCAAATAGAAAAGTGAAGGTATTTATATTTGCTAGTATTGTGATTATAGCATTTGCTCTTATTACGATGAACTTTGACCTTAGGCTTGATAGATTTGGAACTTCAAAGATTACCTGGACAGATTGTATTCAAATAAATAACACAAAATATTATAGAGGTAACAAAAAAACTATAGTTGAACCATCTGAAATAGGAAATAAAATTGGAGAAGTTACTTATAATGTTGCTGGAAAGGTGGGTAATCCTAAATATCGTTTTAGAGATGGTGATGCAACATTGGTAAGTGTTGGAACAGAGATATACGACATAAACAAAATAGATAATGCAATAGCGGTAAAAATTGGAGAACAGTATTATTTATATAGCATTGAAAAATAAATACTTTGTTAATATAGTGGCTAAATATAATGGAAGTTGGTTATTGTGCAAGAAAAAAAGCAGAGATACTAATAAGCATAAGAGATTTAAGGGGATATATTTATGATTATATGGATAAATGGAGCTTTTGGTGCAGGTAAGACACAAACTGCTTTTGAGCTTCATAGAAGAATTGAGAACTCTTTTGTTTATGATCCTGAAAACTTGGGGTTTTTCATTTCAAAGAATATACCATCAAGCATCAAAAATAAAGAGGACTTTCAAGATTACGAAGTGTGGAGAGAGCTTAATTTTTCACTTATAAAGTATATAGAAGGGAAGTATGATGGTGTTTTAATTATTCCTATGACTGTAGTTAACCCAATATATTTTAATGAGATAGTTGGATCTTTGCGAAGTCATGGGATGATTGTAAAACACTATGCGTTAATGGCTTCAAAAGCAACCTTACTTAAAAGACTAAAAAGCAGAGGGGATGGAGCTAATTCTTGGGGTGCAAAACAGATAGATAGATGTTTGGAAGGCTTGTCAAATGAAGTTTTTCAGTCACATATAAATACAGAAAATATGTCAATTGATGATGTTGTAGAGAGGATTGCTTTAATGTCAGGAATCAAACTTAAGCCTGATGATATGGGCAAATTTGAGAAAAAAATCAATCGCATTAAAACGCAGCTTAAGCATATAAGGTTCTTTTCATGGAGGCTTTAGATGCTCACAAATTTATTATATATAAAAAGTGCTTTCTAATATGTATTAATAGATATTCCACATTTTAATGGGTAACTTTTACAGATAAAATTATAATGGAGGAATAATAGCATGATATATTATAGCGACGGTAAAATTGTTATTAGGACGATGAAGGAAGAGGATGCTGATATTATATTTTTAGAAGAAACAGCACAAGGATGGCATCCCAACATTGAATTATTTAAAAAATATTATAGAGAACAAGATAGTCATAATAGATATGTCTTTATTGGAGAGTATGAGGGTAATGTAGCAGGGTATACAACGCTAATCAAAAGTGCTGAGAATGGACCATTTATGAATCAGGGCATCCCAGAGGTGGTTGACTTTAATGTATTTATAAAATATCAGAAGAAAGGAATCGGCAATAAGATTTTGGATGTGGCTGAAAATGTGGCTGCCGGGTTAAATGATAAGATATGCCTAGGAGTAGGATTGCATTCAGGATATGGTTCAGCACAACGTATTTATGTAAAAAGAGGATATTTATTTGATGGCTCTGGTGTGTGGTATAAAGGAAAGCAATTAGAGCAGTATGCAGATTGCTGTAATGATGATGATTTGGTATTGTTTCTATCAAAGTCTTTACGGTAATTTGTGATGAGATTGATATTGTAAGATGGGGGGGAGTTTTGCAGTGGCTGTATGGTTTTATGGGTCTATAGTTGCTATAGCAATATTATATATCAATATTGAATCTACACTTAAAAAGATAAAGGATGATCAAGATACTCAAGTTAATACAGTGATAGGAGTCTGCTGTTCAATTTTTATTTTTATTTCCTTAGTATGTATCTTTGGAAATTAAATGACTAATGTAGCTTTAGAATTATAAGGTAATTGCTTTTTAGGGAAATTGAGGAGGAATTTTTAATGGATTACGAGATTATAAAGGGGAAGCCTGAGGATTATGAGGATATTATTGATTTTTGCAATTACGTTTTTAACGAAGAATTTCTTTTACTATTGCCAAAATTATATAAAGATCACAGAGAAACTTCTAAATATCACTATATTGTAAAAGAAGGGAAAAGAATAAAAGCCATAGTGGGAAGTTTTCCATTGGAATTAACAGTATGCGGAAATTACTTAAAAGGACGGGGAATTGGTAATGTATCTGTTCATAGGTATTCTAGGAACTCCGGATATATGAGGACTTTAATGGATAGAGCCGTCGAAGAAATCATAGCAGAGGATTGCGATTATGCCGTTCTTTGTGGACAAAGGCAGCGTTATGAATATTGGGGCTTTACGACCTGCGGAATGTCTTTAAATTTAAATTTTAATAGCTCTAATATTAGGCATTGCAATATAGACATAGAAGATGTTTATAAATTTATAGAATACGATAATGCTATTGCTAATGATTTAGAAAAGGCTGTTAGTCTACATGATTTACAGCCTGTGCATGTAGTAAGAGGAAAAGACAATTTTATTGAAATCTCAAAGACTTGGAACAGCCGTATTCTTTTTATATATAAAAATGATGAATTTGCAGGTTACCTATGCACATCAGATAATCGTGAAAGGATAAGTGAAATACTATTAACAAATCCTGAAGAAATAGATGAAGTAATAGTATCCTATATGAAGTACTTTAATTTAAAAAATATAAATGTAGTGCTGAATTTGAATAGACCTAATGAGTTCATGCAGTTAAGCAGGTTCTGTGAGAATTATTCATTAAACAGTTCTGCTAATATATATATTATTAATTATAAAAATGTTATAAAGGCATTTATGAATTTAAAAAACACTCTTTATCCGTTAGACGAAGGAACTCTTACTTTAAATATTGAGGAAAAGGGAAGATATAAAATTGAGGTGAAGGACGGAATTGTTAACGTGGAGGAAACGGATATTCCTTATGATATATCTTTATCACATATTGATGCTAGTGCACTGTTGTTTTCTCATTCAAGTTTTGTAAATTCAGAGTATAAAAACCATTTGGTGAAATCATGGTTTCCACTTCCATTGTTCTTTCCTGAACTTGATAACGTGTAAATTCTGAAGTTTTTTGTTTTGCTGTTGCTGTCAATAATATAGTAGCTACTATTTATAATATGGCATGATTATTTGCAAAGTAACTGTATATACTGCCATGCCTGAAAAATATCCAGCTCTAAATAAACTATATGAATCAGTGAAATTTAGAATTATAGGAAAACAATATATAAGTATAGGGGAAAATTGATGAATAGACTATTAGATAAGGTTATTTCAGGTGGAATTGAACAACGGATTCTAGTGAGAGGTATAAGCGAACAAAAACCTATTATTTTATTTTTGCATGGTGGTCCAGGACTGCCAATGATGCCTTTCCATCAGCATTGGACAAGTTAAGGTAATCATACTAGAAAACTCTGCTCATTATCCCTATATCGAAGAACCAAGTGCTTTTTCACAAGCTATAATAGATATTTTAGAGGTAGGACATAAGCATGGATAGACATTTTACAGTTTCAGTATATATTGTACATGAGGATAAAGTATTATTACATTTACATAATAGGGCGAAAAAAATACTTCCTATAGGTGGACATATAGACTTTGTTTATTATACAACTGCAAAATCTTTTGATACAAAACCAGAGGCTGGAGAATCTAGTTTGCTCAAGTGGTACAATAAAGAAGATTTGAAGAATGCATATGACATTCAGCAGAATGTTTTAACAATGGCTAATGAGGTATTGGAATTATTAGGAGAAGGATAACTTTGATACTTCTTTAGAAAATGTTTTGCAGGATATTGAGAAAAGAATAAGTAATCGTCAAATTTTATTAAATAGTGTAAATGTGTTATTGGAAGAGCCTACTGACTTTAAAGTATCCAATTTGTGTAAGACCATTATTTGTTTTTACAATAAAGATTATCAGAAAGCATTGACATATCTAAATGAATGTACTGAGAAGCAAAATAATGATGTATATGTACATGCTAATAATAATGGAAAAGCTGCTACCGAATATGCTTTTGAGTATTGTATGGAAAAATTGGTGTAGTTTTTTCAAAAATTTAATATTAATGCAACTTAGTAGAAAAATGCGAACTAACTAAAATAGAAATGTTATAGAGCAAAAAACTAAAAGGTGGGGTAAAATGAATGCATTTTTGACAGTAATACCACTAATACTTATTAGGTATGGGGTTTTAAGTATAATAGACAAAGAATCACTTAAACGTGCGGGTTTCTTTGCTCCATTAATCGGAAGAGAAAAAGTAGCATTCTGTGTTTATCAAATTACAACCGTCCTTATTTTACTATACCTATTATTACTCAAAATCAAAACTGACTCTGATTGGTTTTACATAGGTTTAGTAATATATAGTTTAGGAATTATTTTATATGCTGTATCTGTAGTAAATTATGCTAAGCCTAAAATGAATGGAATAAATTTAAACGGATTATACCGAGTATCCCGCAATCCTATGTACATTGCATATTTTATTTATTTTTTAGGGTGTGTATTGCTAACACATTCGTTGATATTACTTGCGTTATTAATCGGCTTTCAAGTATCCGCACACTGGATTATTCTTTCAGAAGAAAGATGGTGTATTAAGAAATTCGGAGAAGAATATATAAAATATATGAATAAAGTGAGACGTTATATTTAGACAGGTATGCTATAACTCTATTATTAAAGTTATGGTTTGTGTTCTTCTTATATTATTCACCAAGGAGAAGACTTGCAATGTCATAAATTTCTTATATTGTAACGTAACAACAATTATAACTTAAAAATATATGAACTATTTGTCAACTTCTCATTATTCATATAATTAAATGTTAAGTAGTCTGTATTCATAATGAGTACAGGCTTTTTTATTGATAATTAATTACCATAAGTTATATAATTAATTATTGAAGTAATACGAACTTGTGAGATGTTGTGAATCAAATGGAGGTTAAACAATGAATAATAATGAAGTGTATTATATAATACTGGAAGATTGTGTTCTATTAAGTAAGAAGAAATACAATGATTGGCATGAAATTCAAGATGAGTATTATGACAAATTCAAGACAAGTATAGGTCCTATGACATATGAAGATTTGATAACGTATTTTGAGGATGATTTTGGAGATGAAAACAAATGGCCATTAAGAAAAGAAAACATAATTGACTTTTTTGAAAGTACTGAAGAAATACTTTATTCGGATAGATTCTAATATTAGTTCGCATTTTTCTTAAAATGCGACGTAAAAACACCGCAAAATTCACATTTGAATAATGCGGTGTTCTAAATAATTATTAGTTTTTTATTGTTGTGACGCCAAATAAGAAATATGGGACTAAATAGAGCTACATATGATGATTACTTTTTAAATATATTTATACCCTCATATTTCATTAAATAATAAGGTTCATTTTCTGCAACTTCTTCCTCGATTGTCCACCCTTGAGATAAATAAAAATGCAAAGCATTTACATTTGCCTTTACACACTTCAATGTTAACGGTAATCCAACTGCTTTTGCAGACTGATTTATCAATGCTTTTCCTACTCCACACTTTTTAAAATTTGAGGAAACAAATAAATTGTGAATAAATTTATCTTCTTCCCAAATTGAAACAAACCCAACAATTTCATTGTCTATTTTTGCTGTTAATATTAATTCGCCTTCCGTGCTACTATCAAAATCTTCTAATTTTATACTATCATGTTTCTCCCAAGTAAAACTTTCCTGTCTTGTGTTAAAATAAATCTTGCGTAGTTCATCATAGTCTTTTTTTTGAGCTTTTTGTATAGAAATATTATTTTTATTCATTATATCTTCTCCTCTCATGCTGTAAGACAAGTCACTCTATTTTACTATTCTGTCTTAATTATTTCCAATTATATCATTTAGAGGTAGCTAACTCCATGAAATTTATAAATTACAGAGGATTATTATACTATTTTTCCACTGCATTATTTAATTTTCAAGGAGCATTATTCCTATTTGAAGAGATGAAATAACATTATTTTAACCTAAGTTATCCCATACTTTTTATTGCAATGTCACATTAGTAAGTTATTATGAATTGTATATAAGAGGAAATAAAAAAGTGTACACTCATGCACCAAAAGATTATAGCTGTCCATTTTGTTTAGTTGTTAATGGTGTTGAAAGCGAACATGTGTAAATTTTATTGTAATTAATAAGTCAAAGTGGTATCATTAGTCTCTATGATTCTATAAGCTCACTACTTAGGAGGACAAATAGCATGATTATTAGACAAATGAGAATTGAAGAGTTACCTATTATTGCAGAAATCTATAGAGACACTTTCAAAGCGACTCACCAAGGAATTGTAACAGATAGTTTTATCCAATCACTTACATATAAAAATGCCTTAGCAAGATTAGAAAGGATTTTTAATAATGCTGAAAATCAGCCATTTTGTTTTCTAGTTGAAATAGAAGATAAAATTATAGGATTTGCAGTAGGTTCATTTACAGTAAATTCAATTTATGGATATGAAGGTGAGCTAATAATGCTATATGTTTTGCCTTCTTTTCAGCGAATGAGCATTGGTAAATTATTAGTTCATGAGGTGGCTAAATATTTTGAAGCCAATGATGTCCAATCAATAGTTATAGGATCGTTTAAAAATAACACACTTGCCAGAAAGTTTTATGAATCTCTCGGGGCTGTGAAAATTGATGAATATATTGATGAAATCAACGGAGAGAACTTTCCTATAATAATTTATGGGGTGGCATCAGTTCACGAACTGATAAAAGTACTGAAACGCAATACTTAGTTAAGAAGTTATATAGTATTGTGTTTCAGTCACTTAAAAAGAAAAATCCTACATAAATTGTTTCTTAGATTACTTGAATACCCCAATTTTGTTTTCGAAAAAATCATTCAACATATCCGTATGCTGCTGGATAAATAATTTAGGAATATTATTTTTATCAAAAAACTTCAAATCAAAAGTTTCTTTGTTATCAACCAGTAACTCTCCATTGAGTATACTACACTTAAATAAATGACATATGGATTGTGACTGATCTCCATTTGAATAGGTATGAAAATATTTAGAATAGACTCCAATAAAATGATCCACTTCAACATTTAATCCAGTTTCTTCCTTTACCTCTCTGATCACAGCTTCCTCAATGGATTCGCCAATTTCAACTGCTCCTCCTGGAAGTCCCCAAATATCACCTTTATCACTTCTCTTTTGTAGTAATATTTCTCCATTTTCATTTATAATACATGCAACAGAGAAATTTAAAATTATAGGATCATGACCTACCCTGGCTCTTATCCACTTTATATAGTCTCTCAATTTTAGCCCCCCTTTTAATTCATCATATTTTAATATTCTGTGTTGAATATTTCTAATTATATCATTTAATGGTAGCCAACTCCAAATAGCTTATAAATTATAGAGGTTTTTCATACTATTTTTTCACCGTGTAACTTTTATTCAATAAAGAATTGTCCGATGCTTTGATCAAAAAAATAAGGAGTCTGGTACTTGTTATATTGAGGAAAATGAAAATAGGCTTGCTCAATGTGAGAAGTGTGATTATAATGCTAGTATATAATTCAATGTATATATAGATTAAGGGGTATTATTTATAAGATTTACTTAAAAGTATGAACTTTTTAATATTAATTTTATGGGTGAGGATGAGGTTTATGGAGAAAAGAATATATTTGGAGAAATTTACATCTATGGATTTTGATAATTATTATAAATTGGTTGGTAATGAAAAAGTAATGGCCATGATTACTGAAAGGGCCATTCCATTAGATGAAGCATTAGAAAACTATAATTTAATTTTGAATAACAGCAAATTACATAATTCCTTTGGCAATTTTAAAGTAATGGATATTTCAACTAACAAATTTATTGGCTCTGCTTTACTTAAAGTAAAAGAACCGAGTTCTACAGAAGCAGAACTTGGTTATATGTTATTGCCTGATTACTGGGGTAAGGGGATTGGTAATGAAGTTGCTAAATTGTTAATTGAGAAGGCAAGGGCAGAAAAGCAAATTAATAAAATTACTGCAATTATAGACCCTAATAATATTGCCTCAAGGAAAATATTAATTAATAGTGGATTTATTTCTGATATGGTATGTGAAATAGATGGATTGCCTGGAGAAATACTAAGTATGAAAATATAGATATTAATGTTTACGGCTAAGGAAATTGATGATATAAGCAAAAATATACTTTGATTTTATGATATCTTGAACAATATGCTTATAAAATGTCTCAGTTGTAACGTATTACATAAAAAAAAAATTATTTTGGATTTATGAATAGGAGGTAGAATTAATATGGGCCTTTCTGGTGATGAAATTTTTATTCGCTTTTTTGAAGATACAGATGCAGAAGCTTTACTCGATTTGCATTTAAGAAATGGTGAGTTTTTTCAGAAGTATTCGCCAACTTTTAGTGATGACTTTTATACACTTGATTCAAAATATAAGTATATTAGTAATTCTATAAAACAAAGAGAAGAAGATAAAGCCTATTCTTTTGGGATATATTTAAAAGATAACGGGAAATTGATTGGTGATATATCACTTTATCATATATCTCGAGGTTCACTTCAAAGATGTCTAATTGGTTATTCATTAGATAAACAATATAATGGTAGGGGATATACAACTGAAGCAGTCTATTTAGCAGTAGAATTTGCGTTTAATGAATTAAAACTACATCGTGTTGATGCAGGTGTAATGTTAAGCAATATAGGTTCAATGAAAGTGTTAGAAAAGGCAGGTTTTCACAAAGAAGGTATAGAACAAAAGGGTGTTAAGATTAATGGGAAGTGGGAAGATCATCAGATATTTGCTATAATATCAGATAATAACTAAACTTATTTAGTGAAATATGTTAAGATAAATGTCGTATTGGCAAACTATTATCTAGTAGTATTTCTTATATAAATAGAAATTTATTGAGTTAACCAACATAATTTGGATTAAGTTATATAGCAATTATCTTATAAGATTTTTAATGGGGTGATCAAATGCTTGAAACGGATAGATGTTTATTAAGATGTTTTGAAGAAAAAGATTTAGACTCATTTACGACTTATAGAAATAATAAAGAATGGATGAAGTATCAAAGCTTTAAGAATTTAACAAAAGATGAATATAGAAGAGCATTATTAGTTCCTTTAAATTTGGAAAAGGGTAATCAGCTTGCTATTGCTGATAAAATCACAGATGAGCTTTTAGGGGATATTTACATTGTTAAAAAAGATAAAACTATTACAATAGGATATACTATAAATCCACTTTATTCTCGTAAGGGATACATAAGTGAAGTTTTGAAAGCATTATTACAAAAGCTTAAAGCAGATTTTTCTGATTGTGAAATAGTAGCTATGACTGAAAAAGAAAACCTTCCTTCGAAAAATTTGCTGCTTAAACTTGGTTTTGTATATGATGAATGGATAGAAAAGTGGCAGTCAGAAGTTTATGTTTATTCAAAATAAGTTAATTATTAGGATTAAGGGGTTTCAAAAATCATTGATAAACTGCAAAAAGATTATTGATTTGAAGCTGTTCTTATGTTAAACTACATCTATAAGTTGCAACTTATAATTATAAAAAATTTATATAGTTTAGTTTTCTAGGGTTCCGCAGTTTATAACTTATAACTGGCTGGTCCGAGAGAAGACGCACAGGTGACTGTGTACACGGAAGGATAAAAGCCTGGGAGATATTTTTAAATATTTCCTTAGGCTTTTTTTATTTTCTTTTAATAGGCTAAGGAATATTACTAAACTATTTTAGGGAGGTAAAGTCTATGCAGTGGATTTATTTAATTATAGCTGGTTTATTTGAAGTAACCTGGGCAATAGGGCTGAAGTATTCAGAAGGATTTACAAAAATAGTACCTAGCATATTAACTGTTATAGGGATGATTGCAAGCTTTTATTTTCTATCCTTGTCTTTAAAAAGCTTGCCACTAGGTAATGCATATGCAATTTGGACAGGTATAGGGACTGTTGGTACTGTAGTCTTAGGTATTATTTTATTTAAGGAGCCAATTAATGTAATGCGCATGATTTGTATTGCATTTATAGTTATTGGAATCGTAGGCCTAAAAATAATACCAATAGACTAATAATCCTATATAGTTAAGAAATAATAAAAAACATATAATGTTGTCTAAGGAGGAATTTTAGTGAAAAAGTTTGTTATTGAAGATGATTTTTGGAGCCTATTTCCTAGTGCTAGGATAGGGGTTATTATTTGTAATGGTATAGATAATTCTATAAAGGATGAAGAAAAATATAAAGAAACTCTTTTAGAGGCAGAAAAGGAAGCCCTAAAGCATTTGCAGAATGAAGAATTCAGCAGCAACGGAGTAATAAAAGTATGGCGAGAGGCCTTTCAAAAGTTTAAAACAAAGAAAGGTGCAAGGGCATCTATTGAGGCATTATTAAAGAGAGTTAATAATGGAAATCATTTAGGGACTATTAATCCACTAGTTGATATTTACAATTCTATTTCATTAAGATATGCATTACCCTGTGGTGGTGAGGATATTGATAGATTTGCTGGTGATATAAGACTAACTAAGGCAGTTGGAAGTGAAAATTTTGTTACCTTAGGAACGGACAAAAGTGAACCACCCTATGAAGGTGAGATTATATATAAAGATGATGAGGGAGCTATTTGCAGGTGCTGGAATTGGCGTGAATCAGTAAGAACCATGCTCACTGAAAATACAAAAAATGCTTTTTTGTGCATTGAATTAGTTGATGAAAAAAGAGCAGATGAGTTTGAGAAGGCCTTAAAAGATTTAGCAAAACAAGTACAGGATGATTTAGGTGGAACATGTAAAATGTCAATCCTTGATATTAATAATAAGGAAGTATCAATAGGGTAACTTGCGGTGGGAACCGGTACGAATAAGATACCCAGTGTTTTGATTGAAAGGAGAAAGGTGATGAGTGGTTTTAGTTATAAAGATATTTATATTGAAGATGGAAAAAAGGTACTTGAAGTGAACATACTTCCTGAAAAGTATTGTAACTTTGACTGTATATTTTGCCCTATCGGAAGATCACAAAATAAGGTAGATACGCAAAAGTCATTTGATGAAATGGATAATCCATTAGAAGAATTAGAGGGCATGATTAAAAATACTAAAGCAGAAATAATCTTTATAAATTCAAAAGGAGAAGCCTTTGTAAATGATAAAATTGGCGATATTATTGATTTTATCAAAGCCAAAGGTTTACCTGTAAGACTGCTTTCTAATGGGTATTTACTAGGTAGAGATGAGAATATAAAGATTGCTAATAAATGTGACGAGGTAGTTGGAGAGATAAAAGCAATAACAGAAGAAGATTTTCAAAAAATCCAAAGGCCTATTGAAGGGTATACCTTAGCAGAATATATTTCAAACATGGTTTCTTTTAATAAACAATACAAAGGAAAGTTTATATTTGAAATCACTATAATTAAGGGCTATAACGATGATGAAGAATCGATTCAGAAGATAAAAAATTTTATTAAGGAAATATCTCCTGACAAGATAATTATTGAAAGAATGGAAGATGAAAGATTTATCAAAAAACTTGGTATAACTGATGAAAGATTTGAGGAAATTTCAAAGAAATTACTAAATATTTAAGATATACTAATAGCTAATTTTAAATAAGAAAGCATATGTAGAAAGTGGTAATCTGCATATGCTTTCTTTTCGATTTTTGAAAGCAGCAGTAACATGAGTATGTTAGATAAAGTGTATAAGTAAATCGTTGTAGAAAATTCACCTGATGAAGAGCTAAAAGAAAAGATCAAAAAAATTATATCAAGAAATAGGATTTAAGATTTACTAATGAAACATCTACTTAGCTTCTCAAGCAGTGGACGATATGTTACAATATTCATACAATGTTATGTCAAAACTACAAGCTTTGATAGATAAATAGTAAGTACTTGGAGGTAGCAATGGTTTGTAACAGCTGCAAAAGAGAATTTGATGATATAAATGGTTTGAAATTTTGTCCATATTGTGGAGCAAACATTGAAAAAGATACTGTTTTAGAAACCGAAAAACTTACTGAAGCAAGTGAGGAAATAACAAGCGAGGAAGAAACACATACAAAAAGTATACATGATACATTAGATATGCCGGTTATAACAAAAAAAGATATAAGAAAGTATAAAAGAGACAAATTTTTTGAGGCATTAAAAAAGCCATTTAAGAATTTGAAAGTAGTAATAACTATTATAGCTGTAATTCTTGTTATGGCAACTGCAGGAGCTGGATATTGGTTTTTATCAGGAAGGACTGTAGATGAAGGAAGGATAAAAGACGACCTTATAGGTAAAGTATTGACCCTTCCGAAGGGGACAAGTTTAGATATAAAAAAGGGTTATATAAAAAGCTTTAGTATAAGTGCAAGAAATACAAATAAGCGCGAGAAAAAGGATGATATAAAAGCAAATGTAACCTTAAATAATGGCACCATTGAGGTAAAGGCTTTGCTATCGCTGCAGTATGTTTATAATGAGAATAAAAAATGGATAATTAGCGATAAGATTAGTCTTGCTGGGGATACTTCTGTAAAGCCTTTGGTAGGTATGGATGAAAAGCAAATACTTGAAGGAGTTAAGAAATCAAGTATAAATATTGGCGATACAGCAAAGGCGTTAAGTGAAGAAGATGTTAAAACTCTTAAGATAGCTTCAAGAACACCGGATTTTTACAATTTAAAAGAGACTGCGATAATAGACGTAGAGATAGACAGTGGAATTATTTCATCTTCAGGTAAAATAAAATGTATGCTTAATTTTGAAAATGAAGCTTGGAAAATAGCTGGTATAGATAGAAATAGCAATGAGGATTTTGCGTTAGCATTATCATCAGCATTTTCACAAGATAAAATACTTGAGTTAGTTAAAAAGGAGCCTATAGATCAAACTGTAAGCTATGCTAATGTATTTGGTGGCAAGAATTTTTATATTAAGGATAGCTTTACTAAAAGTATTAATATAGCAGATAAAAAGTTTGATCCGCAAAGTAAAAATTTAAATATAACTGTTAAAAGACAGAATACAGCAGGAGAGGTTAATTCTGTACTATCAACGAATTATACTTATGCACTGTCTTATGACAAAATACAATTGTTAAAAAAGTCAAAAACCACAGTAGATAGCGTTACTATTGCTGACATATCCAAGGATTTTATAATGTCTAGCATTGTAAATGCTAAGATAGAAGGAAGTTATCAATTTTTATGGTTTTCTGATAGCCATATAATAACCGCTGATGAAGCAAAAACCTTTAAAACAAGTAAAGTATCATCACAAAAAGGACTGGAAAATGTAAAGTATGTATTTGGAAGCATTGCAAATAGTGATGGAAATAAGCAAAAAACCACTTCTATTGTGGCAGTCTATGTACTTGTATATGACAGCTCTAAAGGTTATTCCTGGAAGCTGGATAGAGTGGTAGGAGAGGATTCATCTAATTATAAGACGTATATCACTGAATAACAAAATTTAAGCAAGTGAGTAAATAAGGCCACCCATTTTTGAGTAGCCTTATTTTTTATTGAATTGTTCATAGTTGCTTTTGATAACTGTTCTAAAGCTATGCGATGGAAGGCTTAGTAGAATACATTTTGTACGCTACAATATGAATTTTTCAATAGCCTTTGCTACTCCATCATTATCATTATCTAAAGTTATATATTGAGCTATATTTTTAAGTTCCTCAATGGCATTTCCCATTGCAATTCCAAGACCCGCATAAGTTAACATTTCTATATCGTTTGCTTGGTCCCCTATACATATTATCTCTTCTCTTTTAATGCCTAGCTTGTCCGCTAAAACTTTAACACCATAGCCTTTATTACAATCTTTATTCATAATTTCCAGAACAGTTGGCATAGTTTTTACCGCATTATATTCACTATAAAATTCCTTAGGTAGCTCAAGCATTTTTTGGGCCAGTAATTCTTCAGTCTGAGAAAATAATATCTTTGTAATCTCATCATCAGCTTTAACATCTGAGTTAATATTAACAATTTTAACAGGTGTTCCAACATATTCTGCTTCAAACCTTGTAAATTCACTTTCTTCTGCAGCAATAGCACCTTCATGGGTATATGCAATCATATTAATTCCTAATTTCTTACTTAAACTGTGTGCCTTTGCTAAATCCCTACCCCTTAACCCTTTATAGGCAATACATTCAAAATTATTGGTTCTATATATAGTTCCACCATTATTGGCAATAAGGTATTGATTCTCTCCTCTTAAATTAACTTCCTCTAAAAAACTATCTAAACCCTTAAGTCCTCTTCCAGAGGTTATAACTACATTAACACCTTTTTCTATAGCTTTATTAATTGCTTCTTTGTTAGCTCTCGAAATACATTTGTTACTATTTAGTAATGTTCCATCCATATCAACTGTTAATAGCTTGTACATGTTTTACCTCCTACCATTGGTGCTTTTGTATTCATTAATTAGGCATCTTCAAAATAATTAGCACTGCGCTAAGCTTTTAAAGATGCCTATACATATAAAATATTACGCTAGGCATTACCCTATTACGCTAAATTATATGAACTATTAAATTGTAACACTGATTAACTAGTTTTATCATTATTATTTACTATTGTTTGTTATTAATTATTATCTGTTATTATCATTGTATATCATTTTCGACCTTTGTTCAAGTTATTTTATGAATTTATATAATAATGTTATAATATTAATAAAGAACGATACTAAACGTTAATGATTGGTGAGGTGCTTAAATGTTTACTGAAGAAAGATTAGAACAAATCCTAAGTATGCTTAATGAAAATGGCAGAGTAAAAGTTACTGAACTAAGTGAACGATTTAATGTTTCACAAGGTATGATAAGAAAAGATTTGCAGAGGCTAGAAGCAGAGGGGGTTCTTCAAAGGACCTATGGTGGGGCTATCTTAAATAGAAAAATCTCTAAAAGCAGTTCTATAACAGCTAGAATGAAAGTTAATTTAAGCAGCAAGGAGTTAATAGCTGAAAAGGCCTTTGCCATAATAGAAGATGAAGATGTAGTTTTTTTAGAGCCCTCAAGTATTAATTTTCTGTTAGCTAAACTAATTGCAAATAGTACTAAGAAGATTACTTTGATAACTAATATGTCCATAATACCGCCTCTCTTTAATGATAACGAAACCGTTAAGCTTATATGCATTGGTGGTGTATATGATAATAAATCTGGTGGAGTTATGGGCTCAGAAGCAATTAAGAGTATAGCTAAATATACTTTTAATAAAGGTTTTTTAGGAAGCTCAGGCGTGAATTTAATTACTAATAGCGTAGGCACCGCCACCTTAGAAGATGGAAATCTAAAGGAGATTATTGTTTCAAATAGCAAGGAAGTATACCTGCTAGTTGAAAAGGAAAAATTTAATATAGATAGCACTTATAGATTTGCTACTTTAGATGAATTCCATGGTATAATTACCGATTCAGATATTACAGATGATATTAGGGAAAAGCTAAAAAAGTTAAATGTGAATTTAATATGACTCTAAAAAGTGCCAAATTGCAGCACTTTTGTACATAAATGCAAAAGCAATATAGAACTTTAAAAAGCCATAGTAGTTCCGAATGTATTCCATGTGGGTAATGTGTAAAAATATACTTGGGATGTATATGAAAGAATGACATTCCATATGGCAATCCTTTATATTAGCATGGGAAATAGATTAAAGCCCATCTTAATAAAACCTTAAGGTTTTCATAAGAAAATTAATATGAAATAAATTTTTGTTTTGCAGTACTATGATAATGATTGTTTAACTAGGAAGAAGGGATGGAACTTATGAGTGTAAATATTTTGGTTGTAGACGATGAGCAGTCAATAGCAGACCTAATTGAAGTTTATTTAAAAAATGAAGGTTTTACTATATATAAATTTTATAACGGTGAAGATGCGCTCCGGTGTGTTGAGTCGGAACAGTTAGAGCTTGCCATACTAGATGTTATGCTGCCTGATATCGATGGCTTTACTATCTGCCAGAAGATTAGGGAAAAGTATAATTTTCCAGTTATCATGCTCACTGCTAAAGAAGAAGAGATTGATAAAATTACCGGATTGACACTAGGTGCAGATGATTATATAACAAAACCCTTTCGACCTTTGGAGCTTGTTGCTCGTGTGAAGGCACAGCTTCGGAGATTTACCAAATATAATTCTGCTGAACCAAATCAGGAAGAACACTTGATTACCTTTTCTGGATTGGTATTGGACATGGATACTCATGAATGTACGCTAAATGAGAAAAAGTTATCCTTAACGCCTACAGAATTTTCAATTCTTTGGGTCCTTTGCTCCAATCGCGGACGGGTGGTGAGTTCGGATGAATTGTTCCATGAAGTATGGGGAGATAAGTATTTTAGCAACAGCAACAATACTGTAATGGTTCATATCCGACATCTAAGAGAAAAAATGCACGACAGCGCAGAACATCCCAAATATATCAAAACTGTATGGGGGGTTGGCTATAAAATTGAAAAGTAAGATAGATAAAAGAAGGAATGACTATACAAAAATAAAAGGAAAATTATTTTCGCAAATGCTTCTGATTACTGTTGCCGCCACTGTGACTGTTTATGTATTGCGGGAAATCCTGCGTGGACAGATCGGAAATCGCATCGTTCGGTTTTTAGTCAGCGCTTTTAATTTTGACAATTCGGATGCACTGACAATATATCAGTTAGTGATTCGCAACAATATGGGCATAATCATTTTTGTTGTAATCCTAATATTTCTGGCTATCCTTTTTCGATTTTCTGCTTCATGGTTCACAAAGTATTTTGATGAAATAAGCGCTGGAATGGATAAACTTACTGAGGAATCCAATAATGAAATTACTTTATCACCAGAATTGGATTTTATGGAAAATAAGCTTAATCAGATAAAAAACAACTTGGAAAAACAAAAAAAAGCTGCACTTGATGCCGAGCAGCGCAAAAATGATTTGGTGGTTTACTTGGCTCATGATATAAAGACACCTCTCACCTCTGTTATAGGATACTTAAGTCTTCTGGATGAGGCTCCTGATATGCCACTTAAGCAGAAGGAAAAATATGTAAGTGTTACTTTGGAAAAAGCTTATCGATTAGAGCAGCTTATAAATGAGTTTTTTGAGATCACAAGATTTAATCTTCAAACCATTGTTTTGAATAAAGAAAAAATCAATTTACTGTTCATGCTCCAGCAGATGGCAGATGAATTCTATCCAATGCTGACTCCACAGGAAAAGCAGATATCTGTTAATGTGCCTGACGACCTCACTCTGTGGGGAGATGCAGATAAACTGGCTCGTGTGTTCAATAACATTCTGAAAAATGCCATAGCCTATAGCTATGAAAATAGTGTCATTGACATTTCTGCACAGCAGCAAGACGAAAATATAATTATAATTTTTACTAATCAGGGAAATCCAATCCCAAAGGCAAAGCTTGAATCTATTTTTGAAAAGTTTTATCGATTAGATTCTGCACGTTCCTCAAACACTGGTGGAGCAGGGTTAGGTTTGGCAATTGCTCAAGAAATTGTCACGGCTCACGATGGAACAATCTCTGTGGCAAGTAATACAGAAAATACTACATTTACAGTAAAGCTTCCCTTATAAAAAAAGCTTAAGAAGTATGGAGATATTATGAATAAACGAGAGAGAATTGAATCAGTCTTTTTATATGGAGTTTTTATTTGTTATATACTTTTTTTAATTAAACTGTTGTTATTATCAAGAGTTTCGCCTATGGCTATGTTTAATAGTCAAAGGACTGTAAATAGGTCAATTAATCTCATTCCTTTTTATAGTATAAAGGAATATATATTTAGCAACTCTGCCACTATAAAAAGATTCGCATTTAGTAATGTGGTTGGCAATATAGCTATCTTTATTCCTCTTGGCACATATTTGTCATTATTGAAAAAAAATAAAAGAGTAATAAACAATCTGCTGTTTATATTTATAGTGAGCTTATCTATAGAAATCATTCAAGGACTTTTAGGCATTGGAGCAGCAGACATTGATGACATAATTTTAAATTGTTTGGGTGGATTAATAGGTATTTTAGGGTATAAGTTTTTATTGTTTATATTACGGAATGAGAAAAAAGTACATGGTGCAATCACAATAATATCTGCAATAGGATTACCTGTTTTATTATATTTATTATTTGTGGCGAGATTGAGATTATGAGTAACTTTATTGCATGTTCAAGAAGATACTATGCACAAAAGGAGAACACCATTCTAAGCAGTATAATATTACCGATGCATTAGCTGCATATCGCAATATAGGAAAATAATAAGTTCTTCATAAGAATTTATTAAGAGTTTTATAAGTAAAAATTCCAATATAGCCTGCCTGATTTCGATAAGATGAAATTGTCGAATCAGACAGGCTTTTATATTTCTGAAAGGGGGTCTCGGACATGAAAAGATAATAGATCATATAAATGTTTCTATTTCTACTTGCAAACTGAAGAGTGAAGAAAAGATATTGCTTCTTTGTTAATTTGATAGTATGCGATAAAAACAAAGAAGAATGTAATAGGAAAGGATAAACCTAAATTATGTCAAAGATAGGAGTTACAATTTATGGATGCAGTAAGGATGAGGCCGTTTTGTTCCGAGAGATGGGGCCTCGCTTTGGTGTTGAGCCAACTATCACAGATGCTGCGCTATCTGAAGTTAATATTGAACTAGCACTTGGAAATTCACGCATTAGTGTGGATCATAAAACGCAAATAACAAATTCAATTCTTCTTGAGCTCAGTAAGGTTGGTGTAAAGTATATCTCTACAAGAAGTATTGGATGTAACCATATTAATGTAAAATACGCTGAGAGAGTTGGCATTTCCGTTGAAAATGTTACTTATTCTCCTGATAGCGTGGCTGATTACACTTTAATGCTGATGCTGATGGCAGTGCGAAATGTAAAATCCATTATTAGCCGTGCAGATATTCAGGATTTCACATTGAATGCTGTACGAGGGAAAGAATTACGCGATATGACCATTGGGGTAATCGGAACAGGACGTATTGGCACAGCAGTTATAAATAGGCTGAGGGGCTTTGGTTGCAATATATTAGCCTATGACCATAGTCCACAAACCTTTGCAGATTACGTTGATCTTGATGAATTGTTACAGAAGAGCGATATCGTAACGCTCCATATACCACTTAATGCGGATACAAAGCATATTCTTAATGGTAAGCGTATGGAGCAGATGAAGTACGGCGCGTTTGTTATAAATACTGGGCGTGGTTCGCTTCTTGATACCGAGGCTCTTATTCAAGCTTTAGAAAGCGGTAAACTAGGCGGTGCGGCGCTTGATGTCCTGGAAGGAGAGGAAGGGGTATTCTACTTTGATTACAGAAAAAAAACCATTGAAAGCAAACTGCTGCTCAGATTACAAAAATTACCGAATGTACTTATTACCCCGCACACCGCCTATTATACAGAACACGCCTTGAGCGATACTGCTCTAAATACTATTATAAATTGCCTAAAATTTGAAAGGAGAAAGTAACATGGATAGATTGAAAATAGCAATTATATTTGGGGGCTGTTCCGAAGAACATCCTATCTCAGTTAAATCTGCGCACGAGGTGGCAAAAAACCTTGATATGGAAAAGTATGAACCGTTCTATATTGGAATTACGAAAAATGGTGATTGGAAGCTTTGTAACTTCCCTGACTCAAATTGGGAAAACGGCAGCTGCCGTCCGGTTATGCTGTCACCAGACAGAAGCGTACACGGATTGCTTGTCATGGAGCAAGGACAATACAAACCCATTAGGTTGGATATGGTGTTTCCTGTTTTGCATGGCAAGCTTGGCGAGGATGGTGCGATGCAAGGCTTGTTAGAGCTTTCCGGCATACCATACGTAGGCTGCGATGTCCAAAGTTCTGCTCTGTGTATGGACAAATCCCTTGCTAATATGGTGGCTAGAAACGCTGGAATTGCTACGCCAAATTTCTGGACTGTCACGGGAAGCGAGAATATTGATGCCAATCAATTTACCTATCCCGTTTTTGTAAAGCCTGCTCGTTCAGGTTCATCTTTCGGAGTCAGTAAGGTATGTGGAAAAGAGGAATTACTCAGTGCGGTGGAGACTGCAAAACAGTTTGACTGGAAGGTGCTTATAGAAGAGGCTATCGTTGGCAGCGAGGTAGGATGTGCCATATTAGGGAACGGCATGGATTTAATTGTAGGCGAGGTAGATCAAATTTCTCTATCTCATGGTTTTTTCAGAATCCATCAAGAGGATAAGCCTGAAAGCGGTTCTGAAAACTCAGCTGTAATTGTTCCTGCTGACATTTCGGCAGAGGCGCGCTTGCGAGTTCAGGAGACAGCAAAAGCCGTATATCGCGCATTGGGATGCAGTGGACTTTCGCGGGTAGATATGTTCCTTACTGAGGATGGAAAAGTAATACTTAACGAGGTTAATACTCTGCCTGGTATGACCTCGTACAGCCGTTATCCTAGAATGATGGCAGCCGCTGGGTTGCCTCTTACGGAAGTGATAGACCGTATTGTAAAATTGACATTGAAAGGAGGAAGACTATGAAAAATGATTTTGTGTTTGTAGATGAGTTTGTACCCGGAATACGTTGGGATGCTAAATATGCTACATGGGATAATTTTACCGGCAAGCCTGTGGACGGATATGTAGTCAATCGAATTGTGGGTACCACAGCATTGTGTACAGCTCTTAAAAAAGTGCGAGAAAAAGCCACATCCGCTGGCTTTGGCTTGTTACTTTGGGATGGTTATCGCCCTCAAAGCGCCGTAGATTGTTTTCTCCGCTGGTCAAAACAGCCGGAAGATGGCCAGACGAAGCTAAAACACTATCCCAATATTGACAAAACTGAGATGATTGAAAAAGGATATGTGGCCTCTAAGTCTGGCCACAGTCGAGGAAGTGCAATTGATTTAACACTTTATCATTTAGCTACTGGTAAACTTGTCCCAATGGGAGGCGACTTTGATTTGATGGATTCAGTGTCACATCATGGAGCAAAAAGAATAACGCAAGTGGAAGCGAGAAACCGTCAATACCTTTGCTCTATCATGGAGGCCAGCGGTTTTGTTTCATATGATTGTGAGTGGTGGCATTACACACTGAAACACGAACCTTATCCAAACACTTATTTTGATTTCCCCATCGCATAGTTGAACCAGTGAAAGAAATTGCTAAAGGTGTTGAAAGCATTTATAGCAGCTAATATTTAGTCAACACAATCTATATGATAAGAGGTGCTTGTTGCAATGGAAATGACTGTACCCAAAATCGTCCCAGCTGAGTTTAAATCCCTTTTGAGCGATGCGGTTCTGATGAAAGGCTTCCGCGGCATGCACACGGACGAGATCCTCAGCGCCCTGCTTTAGCTTCCTAGTATCCCTCCAAGCTCACAGGTTTGGAGGGATTTTCTTTAACTATAGACCACCGCCATAAGAAAATCTTAAGAAGTTCATAAGATGGAATTCCAACATAGATCCTTATTCTGTGTTTAAATAATATCAGCACTAAATAAGGAGTTGTTTTATTATGGTACGAAAAGTAAAAAATAAAAAGGCAGGACTACGCATATTTACAGCGCTTTTGTTGATGGTTGTCATTGCTGCTTTCGTTTACAAATCCATCATTATTCCAAGAAACCAACAAATATTTGAGAAAGAATATAACGATAAAAATTCGTTAAATTCTTCTTTAAAGATAACACCCAATTCTTCTGACGATAGAACAAAAACGGTTTCTCCGTCAAAGATAGAACCTGATCCTTCTGTTTCTATATCTTTCGATAAGCTAAGCAGTCCTAATGCGATTCTAATCCGTTTAAAAGATGATAAAATTCTGAAGCAGAAAAATAGTGAAGAAAAAATCTATCCTGCTTCTTTAACTAAAATGATGACAGCCATTGTTGCTATAGAAAATTTACCTGATTTGAATGGAGAAATCATGCTAACTAATTCTGCATTTAAGGGATTGTACAAAGCAGATGCATCAATGGCAGGTTTCCAGCCGGGTGAGCATGTCAGGGCAATTGATCTGCTATACGGAGTACTGCTGCCCAGCGGCGCGGAATGCTGTATTGGACTTGCTGATCAGATTGCGGGGTCAGAGCAGAATTTTGTGAAAATGATGAATCAAAAGGCAGCAGAGCTTGGTATGAAAAATACCCATTTTGAAAATGCCACCGGACTTCACGATAAAAATCACTATACAACTGTGAAAGATCTGGCTATTCTTTTAAACTATGCTTTGAAAAATGATACTTTTCGGGAGATTTTTACTTCACCTCGTCATTCCACACCACCTACTAATAAGCATTCTGGAGGGATAAGCTTTAATAGCACTATGTTTCAAGAACTCAACAATCAAAACATAATTGGTGGGGAAATTTTAGGAGGGAAAACTGGATATACCGACGAAGCAGGTCTATGTCTCGCAAGTCTTGCCAAAGTGGGTAAACAAGAATATATTCTGATTTCAGCTGGTGCAAAGGGAGATCACCATTCAAAGCAGTACAATATTACCGATGCATTAGCCGTATACAACAGTATAGCAAAATAATAGAGCAAAAACTTTTCTAGCAACCAACCAGGGCATTAACATCAAAAAAGATTATCCCTCGGAGTTCATCAATGGAACTATTAGGATAAAATAATCCAGACGATTTTAAACTGGGGTTCATCAAATATGAGATGAGAATAGGATGATTGCCGGGGTGGGGTAGGAATTTATGGAGGGAGTAACAATTGGAAGAAAAAGAACTACATCAAAAATCATATACCAGGGTAATTGAATATATCAAGGAACAAATCCGAAGCGGCAACCTTGCATTGGGATCAAAGCTGCCTGCTGAGCGGGACTTATCAGCCATACTTGGCATCAGCCGTAGTTCGGTCAGGGAGGCTATCAGGACCCTGGATAATATGGGTGTTATCACCAGTAAGCATGGGTCAGGAAATTATCTGGCAGGTAAGTTTAAGGATAACCTGGTGGAAACCATGTCCATGATGTTCCTGCTGGATCAGATTGACTATAAGCAGATCAATCAGCTTCGTCGCTCCCTGGAGCTTCAGGCTCTGCTGCTTGCCATTGACAATATCTCGGAGCGGGAGGCAGACGACTTCTCGGCAAGTTTGGTGGATTTGGAGCATGTGACGGAAGAAAACAATATCCTTCTAGATAAAAAGCTGCATCTTACCATTGCAAAGGCTTCTAAGAATGCGTTGATTATTGATATGCTTCAGGCTCTGTCTGATGTGATTGAACAGTTTACCAGTGATTTTGGAAGAGAGAAATTAACCTCTTCCAAAAGTAAATTTATTCTTTGGAAAGCACATAACAACATGTTGGGAAGCCTTGTGACTAGAGATAAAGAATTGGCCTATAAAGCGATAAATATGTACTTTGACATGCTGGATTTACAGGAAACGAGCTTGAAGCTTTAAATAGTTATTGACAGCAGCTACTTTAGGTAGTATTATTTAAACGAATCAAAATTTAATAAGTATATTGTTAGGTGAGGCTCCTATACTAGATATACGCTACTGCCCAAAAATATCGAAAGATGCCAATGGGTCAACAGGTACTACCGAATTAAGGTTTTACTTAATGTAGCTGGAATTTTTCCAAAGCTGTATAGTGCTAAAGCTCAACGAAGGATATAGTGTTCTTGTTGTTGTTTTATTGAGCCTTTTTTGAGGCTCTTTTTATTTTTTGGAGGTGATATCAATGGAAGCAGACCCTAGTTATTTATGCATAAATAAAGTGAACATATCAAAAATTAAAAAATGTAGGATGGTTCTGCTTCAATTGATGAAGCCATAGGTTACTCTCCTACATTTTAGGGAGGGTAAATAAATGAAAAAGAGAAATAAAATTTTATTTGTATTAAGTATTATTGGACCAGGGCTCATAACTGTTAATGCTGGTAACGATGCTGGAGGAATAGCTACATATGCAACAGTTGGAGCATCCTATGGATATAAAATGCTATGGGGGCTTTTACTGATAACTTTTAGTTTAGCTGTTATTCAAGAAATGAATGCTAGAATGGCCGTAGTTACTGGAAAAGGCTTATCAGATTTAATTAGAGAAAACTTTGGCGTTAAATGGTCATTTTTTGCAATGAGCATATTGTTTATAGCAAACTTTGGGGTATGTGTTGGGGACTTCGCTGGTATAGCCGCAAGCTTGGAACTCTTTGGAATAAGCAAATATATTACAGTACCTTTGATGGCATTCTTAGTTTGGTTTTTAATAACTAAGGGTTCCTATGAGAAAACTGAGAAAGTTTTTCTAGCTTTTACTTTTGTGTTTTTCACATATATCATAACCTGCATAAAGGTCCATCCAAATTGGACTGAAGTAATGAAAGCCACTGTTACACCATCATTAGAATTTAATAAAGCTTACATATTAACTTTCATTGGTATGATAGGAACAACGATAACTCCTTATATGCAATTTTATCTTCAATCCTCAGTAGTAGATAAGGGATTGAGTGTAAAGGATTATAAGTATGAAAAGTTAGATGTATATTTAGGAGCCCTTTGGGGAGACTTAGTTTCATTTTTTATAATAGTTTGTACAGCAGTAACATTATATAAGGCTGGAATAACAATTGACAGCGCAGAACAAGCTGCTATGGCTTTAAAGCCACTTGCAGGAAGTTATGCTACAATACTTTTTGCTGTTGGTCTATTTGGGGCTTCAGTTCTGGCAACTATGGTAATTCCACTATCTACAACCTACGCTATATGTGAAGCTTTTGGTTTTGAGAGTGGTTTAGACAATTCCTTTGATGAAGCAAAAGCCTTCTATGGAATATTTACCTTTATGATTATATTTAGCTCAGCGCTAGTTTTAATACCTAAACTATCATTGGTAGGGATAATGCTTGTTACTCAGCAAATTGCTGGAATGCTAAGTCCAGTAATCCTGATATTTATGGTTTTATTAATAAATAACAAGGATATAATGAAAGACTATACAAATAATAAGCTGCAAAATGTAGTAATCTGGATAACAGTAATATTTATAGTTATTTTATCAGTAATTTTATTTGTTTCCCCTGTATTAGACAAATTGTTTTGATCATGGTGTTCATTGGTGCTAAGAGAGTAAGTTAAACAATAAATATATTATATAAGTCAATAAAATTTTATTGATAAACGATAAATGATGTGCTATTCTATATATAGGCAATAAGTAAAAGATAAAAGTGGGGGTTTTTCGAAAACAGTTTGTTTTGGGGGGAAATATGAAGATTAAATTAATTCAACCTGCAATGTTGCCAAGGCCTATGGATACAAAGTTAAAGACAAGAATGGCACCGTCCTTAGCATTACTTACAATAGCAAATCTTACTCCAAAGGAGCACGAAGTTATTATAGAGAATGAAAATGTTGAGAAGATAGATTTTGATGAACCTATAGATTTGGCAGCAATAACTGTCACAGTAGATGTGATGAACAGAGCTGTGGAAATAGCGGAGGAGTTTAAAAGGCGTGGGGTAACAGTAATTGCAGGAGGTATACATATTACAGCAGACCCTGAAGAAGCCGTTAATAGTTTTGATGCAATATGCGTGGGAATGGCTGAAAGAGTTTGGACAAAAATTCTTAAGGACAAAGAAAAGAATTCGCTTAAGAAGATATATTGTGATATGGGGAATATGGATGGGAAGGAAATAGTATCACCTAATTATTACATTATTGATAACAAGAAGTATTTATACACTAACGTAATTAGCACAAGCAGGGGATGTCCGTTTAAATGCGATTTTTGCTATAATAGCTGCAAAGATACACTTAAAACTTATATTAATAGACCAATAGAGGATGTAATTAAAGATATAGCTGCATTGAAAACAAGACATATAATGTTTATTGATGATAATTTTATTGGAAATCCAAAATGGACAAGACAGTTATTAAAGGAAATAAAACCTCTTAAACTAAAGTGGAATGCAGCGGTTACTTCTAATATTGTGGATATGACTGAATTGTTGGATGAAATGAAGGAGTCAGGTTGCCAAAGTCTATTTATAGGCTTTGAAAGTATAAATAGTAAATCAATAGATAGTGTCCACAAGGTGCAAAATAGTGTTAAGAGATATGAGAAACTAGTAGATGAGATTCATAAAAGAGGAATAATGATAAATGCTAGTTTTGTTTTTGGATTAGATGAAGATGATGCTTCTGTATTTAAAAATACATTAGAATGGATAGTTAAAAATAAGATAGAAACAGTAACTTCGCATATACTCACCCCATATCCGGGTACTAAGCTGCACTCATCATTAATAGAGGAAAATAGGATTGTAGATTATAATTTGTCAAATTATAATACGGCAATTGTGGTATATAAGCCTAAGAATATTACTGCAGAAGAATTGTATAAGGGCTATCTATGGATATATAAGGAAGCGTACACCTTTAAAAATATAATTAAAAGGCTTCCAAAAGCTAAAAAGCAGTGGATTCCTTTTCTTGCCTTTAATTTGTTTTACAGGAAGTTTGGAAAGTTTACTGAATTATTATGTGATATAGTTTCTTTTGAGAATATAGGAAGATTTTTTAGATGGTTATCTTATAGTATAAGATAGATAATTCACTGAATAAAAAAGCGATATGCTAAGCAGGCATATCGCTTTTTTATTCAGTAGTTTTGTATTAAAAGGGGAGCTCTTAATTTTTCTTAATTTTTTCTCTCTTACTTTTTAATTTTATTTATATATCATAAGGATAAACAAATTGAATTGAAAACACGGAGGTTAAGAGATGAAAAAGATAATTGATTTTAAAAATGTAACAAAAACCTATAAGGTAGGAGAGGTTGAAATAAATGCTCTAAGTGGTGTTGATTTTGATATTTATGAAGGAGAGTTTGTAGTAGTACTAGGGGCTTCTGGGGCAGGTAAAAGCACGATTTTAAATATTTTAGGAGGTATGGACAATGCTACTAGTGGCGAGATTATTGTGAATGGAGAATATATAAAAAATTATAATGATAAACAGCTCACTAAATATAGAAGAGATAACATAGGTTTTGTATTTCAGTTTTACAATCTCGTTTCTAACTTGACTGCCCTTGAAAATGTAGAATTTGCTGCAGAAGTATGCAAAAATCACCTTGATGCAAAAGAAATACTCTCTAGAGTTGGGCTTGAGGAGAGAGCAAAGAATTTTCCTACACAGCTTTCTGGAGGTGAACAGCAGCGTGTTGCTATTGCAAGAGCTATAGCTAAAAATCCTCTTCTGCTTCTATGCGACGAACCCACTGGAGCTTTAGATTATGTGACTGGAAAAAAGGTACTTCAGCTGCTGGAAGAAGTTAATAATGAATTTGACAAGACGGTAGTTTTGATAACACACAACTCTCTCATTGCTCCTATGGCAGATAAGGTCATTAGAGTTAAGAGCGGAAAAATAGAAAGTGTTACTTGTAACGAAAGAAAAGTAAGTATAAAGGAGCTTGAGTGGTAATGAAAAAGCTGATTGTAAGATTGCTCAGAGATATAAAAATGAGTCTCGGCCAATTTATTTCTATAGTATTAATTTTAGCTGTAGGTTCTATGATGTTCACTGGCATGTTTGGGGCCATAAAAGGTCTAAGCAGCTGGGTTGACAATTATTATACCGATCAAAACCTGGCAGATGGATGGTCCTATTTTAAAGGTATTTCACAAAGCGAAATAGATGACCTTTCCAAAGAAAATAAAGCTTCAACTTTGGAAGGTAGATATACCTTTGAAACTACCTACTCTATTGGCAGTAATGATACAACCTTGAGAATACACAGTCTTAGTAATATTAACAGACCCTATATAATTTCAGGTACTGTGCCTAAAAATGATTTTGAAATCATTATAGATGAAGGCTATAGCAAAGCTAACAAAATAGGTGTTGGCCAGGAATTAATCCTTCCTATAAATAGTAAGAGCTACAACTTTAAAGTAACTGGAATATGCGAAAGCCCAGAATATGCATATAAAATCAAGGACTCAGGCGGAGGTCCTGCAAGTAATAAGACCTTTGGAATTGCTTATTCAACTAAAAATACACTTTTGGAATTAAATAAAAATAGTGACACTTACATTTCATATAAGGATGAAATAGACACAAAATTCAAAGATGCAGAAAATAGCCTAAAGGATGCGAAAAATCAATTAAGTGACAAGGAAAATCAGTTGGCAGAAAATAAGAAAAAGGCAGATGAGAAATTTGCAGCTTCAAAAGCTAAGCTTTCAGATGCAAAGCAAAAGCTGGATGATGCAGAAGTACAACTTAAGGAGGAAACTACAAAATTCACCTCACAGACTGCAGATGCTCAAAAGCAATTGAATACTGCTAAACAAACTTTAGACGAGTCAAAAGCTAAATTGGATGCACAGTATGCTCAATATATGTTAATAAGAAGTACTCTCAGTGAAGCTCAAGCCTCAGCTAAAGACGCCGCCTTTGCAGATCAATATATGACTATCAATGGTAAATATGATGAGATCAATAACCAGCAGCAGCAGCTAAATTTAAAAGTGGGTGAAGGAAAAAAGGCCATTGCCGAAAAGCAAGCAGAACTTAACTCAAAATTAGCCGATTATAACAGCAATTTAAAGAAATTAACTCAAGAAGAAGCTAGTGCAAGAGCCGAATTTGCTAAAGCTGATGAAGAAATAAATAAGGCAAATCAGGAGTATGTAAATAAAGTTAATGAATATAACAGCAGTAAAAATGATGCCTACTCGGAGCTGGGGAAAATACCATCCTATTATCAGGAGGTTATGATTAAGTCTTCAGATATTGAAGCTGTTAGAAAAACATTTGAGAAGAATGATAAGTTTGTTAACTTGATTTCAAGAGAAGAAAATGTAAGCTATGTTATGCTGCAAAATGCTTTGGATCCAATAAAAACTGTTTCGAAAATATTCCCTGTAATCTTTTTTCTTGTGGCTGCCATCATTACATTGATATCTATGACAAAATCAGTGGAGAGTGATAGAACACAGATAGCTATGATGAAGGCTATAGGAATATCAAAAGGTAAAATTAGATTCAGCTATATACTCTACTGCTTTATAGCTTCACTTTTAGGTTCCATAGGTTTTGCTTATTTAGGTAATTTGATTATACCAAAAATCCTTTTGAGAACTCTTACAGCAAGATTTTCGCTGCCTAAGATTGGGGTGCCCTTCTACTTCCAATTGGCAATTGTTACATTGATTCTATCCTTTATTTTCAGTGGAACTGCAGCACTTATTGCAGTACAGAGAGTTCTTAGAGAAAGTCCTGCCCAGGGTATGAGACCAAGACAACCTAAAAAGTCCAAGACCATATTAATAGAAAGATTTAACTTCCTTTGGAAAAGATTATCATATTCTTCAAAGTTGATTTTAAGAAACATTTTCCTCGGAAAAGTTAGAATTATTTTAAGTTCTGTTGGTATAGTTGGAAGCATGATGCTCCTTATTACAGGACTTTCTCTTAACAGCTCGGTTACAAAGGTTATTGATACTTCCGTAAGCAGCATAGGTTATAATCTGTCTGTAAAATACAAGGATCCTATAGAGGATAAAACTAAACTAAATTTTCAGTATCCTGTTAAGACGACAGAATTAACTAAGAGCATAAAAGGCACTCTTAAGCTGAGCAGCGATGTAGATACCACTGTTCAGCTGGTGGAAGAGAATTCAAGTCTTATTAATCTTTATGATAACAAAGACAATAGAATAGGTATTAAAGAAAATAGTGTAATTATACCTAAAAGCATAGCTGATAAATATAGCCTTAATATAGGTGACAAGCTATCTTTTGAAGCAAATGGTGAAAAGTATGCTATGACTATATCTGATATATCGGTGCAATATATTGGTAAAAGCATATATGTATCATATTCAAATGCAAAAAACATTGGATTTGATACAAACTCCAGCTCTCTTCTGGTTTCTACAGATAATGCGGAAAAATTGTCAGAGGATCTTTCAAAGGATGATACTGTAAGGAGCGTAGATACCAAAGATAATATAATAAAGAAGAGCAAAGAGACTATAAATATGCTAAACACATTAATCTTTATTATAATAGCTGCAGCAGGCGTTTTAGCAGTAACTGTCATATACAATATTACATCTATAAATATATTTGAACGTACAAGAGAGCTGGCTACCTTAATGGTGCTTGGATATTATAAAAACGAATCAGGAAAGCTTGTATTTATTGAAAATCTTGTACTGGCGGCCATTGGTTGCCTTGGTGGAATACCACTTGGTGTAATTCTTTTTAAAAACATTATAAATATAATAGCCACTAATGATTTAGCTTTACCTAAAACAATTAATCCAATTATGGTTAGTGCAGCTGTACTGCTTACCTTTGTATTTACCATGTCAGCAAACCTACTTTCAAAAGGCAAAATTAAAAAAATTGTCATGGTTGAAGCCTTAAAAGGCGTGGAATAGAGGAGGAGCAAAATGAAAAAAAGATATGTAATTATTTTTTCTACTATAATTATTGTAGGTGTTGGATGCTATTTTATAGCATCTGGCACACTCCATAAAAATCACACATCAGTGACTGAAAATAGTATAGAAAATAAACAATATGATAAGGTAAGCGAAATTTGCAGTGCATATACCGAAATAAGTAATTTGTTATCTAAATCCTCCAAGGGTTCTGAAAATAATATGGCCAAATTTCTTGGACTTTCAGACATTCTTAACAGCATTGCAGATGAAGCCTCCACTGCAATATCAAAGTCAGAGGATATTACAGTATTGATAAAAAACTGCAAGGATGAAGGTAAATTGGAGATATACAATAAAGATATACAAAGCTTTAAGGATAATTTTGCACGGAAAAGTGATATAATAAAAAATGCGAAACAGGATAGGAACGTGGACAATTTAACGCAAGCACTAAAGGATATGCTGCAGCTGGTTAATGAATATAATTCCTATCTCGATAAAGTACTTGATGAAATGAAATGAAATGAGGGATTTTATGAGTAAAGTTCTGATAGCGGATGACGAGATAAGTATTGCAACATTAATTTCCGACTCCCTTGAGGATGAAGGAATAGAAACGATTATTGTAGGAAACGGCCGTGAAGTGCTTTTACAAATTGAAAAAGAAAGCTTTGACCTTATAATACTGGATATCATGATGCCTGAGATGGATGGAATTGAGGTCTGCAGAAGAATCCGTGATATTGTTACCTGTCCCATAATATTCGTAACTGCTAAAAATCGCACACTAGATACCCTTGTGGGTCTTGAAATCGGGGCTGATGATTACATCGTTAAACCTTTTGTGGTGGAAGAACTGGTAGCCAAGGTGAAGGCTCATATAAGACGTGATAAAAGAAAAATGAAGGATAAGGCTTTGATAACTGTAGGTGAATTAAAAATCTTTCCTGAAAACTATGAAGTGTATAAAAAAGATAAAAGGATTGATCTCACTACAAGAGAGTTTCAGCTGCTCATGTATTTTTGCAGCAATATAGGTAAAGTCCTCACCCGTGAGCAGATTTTTGATGCAGTTTGGGGCAGTGATTATTCAGATATCGGTACGGTTACAGTAACTCTGAAAAACCTCAGGGATAAGATTGATAAGGAAAATGAGTATCTGAAAACTGTATGGGGTGTGGGTTATAAATTTATAAAGCCTTATGGTGATAATCTATGAGTATAAAATGGAAGATGCCCCTAATTATATTGGCTGCCTTCATTTTTAATATTACTATACTTAGTATATTTTACAGGTTTTATTTGTCAGATAAAGTCAACCAAAGATTAATGCAGGCTCAGCATAATGTTGAGGAAATTGCTCTAAAAACTGCTGAAGAATCAAACAATAAAAGTTTGAAGTATGCTCTTGAGAAAATTAATAATATAGCCTCTCAGAAAAATGTGGCTATTAGTCTAAAAAAAATAGGCACAGATGAAGAATATACCATTAAAACAAGTAAAAATAATTCTGAGACTTTCTCTGCTTCTCGGGAGATTCGCCTCGATAATGGCTTTTATATGCTTACGGTAAAGAGGCTAATGAATGTCCCTAACTTAGGAAATTCTGATATAGTAAAAGATATTTTATATTTTGAATTTGTTATTCTATTTATTATGCTGCTTATACTAGGCTTGGTACTATATTTAAGCTATACAAAACCACTAGTAAAGCTGAGCAGTGAAATAAAGCAGTATGGAACTGAAAAAACTTTTAAAACAGAATGGGCAAGACGTGATGAGCTTGGCCAGCTTCAGAATACCTTTTATAAGCTTATGAATAATCTGAATGAAGAAAAGAAAATTCAGGATAGAATCATAGCTTCTATATCCCATGATATTAAAACTCCTTTGACTTCAGTACTGGGATATTCGGAAAACCTCTTAAAGAAAGAGCTGCCTCCGGAGCGAAAGAAAAAATATATAAATACTATTTACAATCAGGCTAAGGATATTGAAGGAATTGTAGAAGAATTTGATAATTATATTTCTAATAAGCTGGATTCGCAGCTTCACCAGCTGAAATATTCTGTGAAATATATTTGTGATATGCTGAAGGATGAGTATTCACAGTATTTAGCAGAAAGAAATATGACTTTTGAACTTGTGAATAATTGCCATTTGAACTGCAGCATTTCTATGGACTTGAGTAAAGTAAGAAGAGTCTTTGCAAATGTCATCGGCAATTCCATAAGACATGCTAATACTGAAAAACTCAATATCACTATAACAGTATGGGAGAAAGCAAGTGAAATCTTTTATAAAATCAGTGATAACGGTTATGGGGTTAAGGAAGATGAACTCCAACATATATTTGAACCTTTTTATACTACAGATAAAAGCAGAAGGGTTTCCGGATTAGGGCTGTCCATATGTAAGGATATCATAGAAGCCCATGGTGGAAAGATAACTGCTGAGAATAACAGTATCGGAGGCTTTTCAATCATTTTTAGTATGCCCGAATTAAAACTTTAGCAAAACTCTAAAAAGTAGGTTATACCATGGTAGATGAAAATACTGAGAATTCTATTAAAGCAGCAATATTTCAGAAAAAATTAGTAATATAATGAAAAAATTAGAGTTACCACTTTGGTAGCTCTTTTTTGCAGTGAAGTTCATAAAATTTTACTTATAGTATGTCTTCTCAAAATCGGTCAATGGAGATAGAATGATATTAACCGATTCGGTCAATGATAGGAGGAATAACTTGAACGATAAATTTTATAATCTACCTATAGATAAACAGAATGCAATTATAAATGCCGGGTATAGAGTGTTTTCTGAAAATAGCTATAAACAATCTCCTATGTCAGAAATAGCAAAGGAAGCATGTATATCAAAATCTCTACTATTTTATTACTTTAAGAATAAAAAAGAGCTGTATTTGTTTTTATATAACTATGTATTTATTCTAGTGAATAAAATAGCTGAAGAGGAAATTAATCCTTCCGAAACTGATTTTTATGAGCTTATGCTGCAGTCCTCAAAGTATCAACGCAAGTTATTGAAGCAGCATATGTATGCCTACCGTTTTATAATGAAGACCTTTTACGAAGATGAAGAAGTAGCAAGAGAATTGATTGGAAAGAATATTTCAGTCACAGATAATAGTATTAATCTTCTACTTGGACGGATTGATAGAAGTAAATTCAAGGAAGGAACAGACATAACACAGCTAGTTAGTATAATTGGTTGGTGTGCTGAAGGATTTTGGAAGGAGAAGTTCTGTAATCCTAACGTAGATATGGATGAAATTGATTCAGGATTTAAAAAAATCATAGACTTTTTCAGAAAGAGTACTTATAAGGAGGAATATTTACCGTGAATGTTATTGAGATAAAGCAACTAACTAAAGATTACGGAAATAAAAAAGGGGTATTTGACCTAAACCTTTCAGTAAAAAAAGGTGAGGTGTTTGGATTTTTAGGGCCAAATGGTGCCGGAAAGACTACTACCATAAGACATCTTATGGGCTTTATTCATCCTGCAAAGGGAAAGTGCTTTGTAAATGGCATGGACTGTAGCTCTCAAAGCGATATGATTCAAAAGAGCCTAGGATATCTGCCAGGTGAAATTGCTTTTATGGATGATATGAGTGGAATTCAGTTTATTAAATTCATTGCAGAAATGAAAGGTATAAAGGATTTTGGCCGAGCTCAGGAACTAATAGATATGTTTGAATTAGATCCAAATGGAAGAATCAAAAAAATGTCCAAGGGTATGAAGCAGAAAATTGGAATTGTATGTGCTTTTATGCAAAATCCAGATATATTAATTCTTGATGAGCCTACAAGTGGACTAGATCCCTTGATGCAAAATAAATTCATTGAGCTTATATTATCAGAAAAGTCAAAGGGTAAGACCATCTTTATGTCATCACATATTTTTGATGAGATTGAACGAACCTGTGACCGTACAGCAATTATAAAGGAAGGTCATTTGGTGGCAATTGAAGATATGAAGACACTAACACAATCAAAGAGTAAATCTTATGTTATTTCATTTTTGACAAAGGAAATGGCTATGGATTTTATGAAAGAGGGCTTTAAAGTAAGAGACAGCAAAGGAAATCAGGTGACAGTATTTGTTAAGGGGAACATTAATCCTCTAATACACGCTTTAGATAAATATGAAGTAACCAGTCTTGATATTAAGACTCAGAGCCTGGAGGAATTATTTATGCATTATTATGGAGGTGATAAGAATGTTTAGTTTCACATTATTTAAAAGAGAAATGAAGGCAAATTATAAGCTGCTGACAATTTTTATATATATACTAACCATATATATTTTAAGTATAGTATGGATGTTCAATCCTGACAGTACTAATGCCTTTGATGAAGTAATCAAATCTATGCCAGGATTAATGAAGGCTTTTGGCTTTTCTATGAGTGGAAATTCTCTTCTTGGTTTTATAGCTACGGATTTATATGGTATGTTAGTTCTAATGTTTCCAATGATCTTTTCCATAATCCTTGGAAACAAGCTTGTGGCAGGTTACGTGGACCGCGGTTCTATGGCTTACCTTTTAGCTACACCAAATAAAAGAGTAAAGCTTGCTTTGACACAGGCCTTAAGTATGTGGGTAAATATGGCCATACTGATAGCTTATACTACTGTGGCAATAATAATTTTCTCAGCAATAATGCACCCTGGAAAACTTGAAATAGGGAAGTTTATTCTTATGAATGTGGTTGTATATTTTCTTCACATTGCTATAAGTGGGATATGCTTTTTTGCTTCCTGTATTAGTAATGATACTAAGCGTTCCTTCACCATTGGTGCAGGGATTCCTATTATTTTCTTCCTAATACAGATGCTTGCAAACCTAGGGGGCAAGCTGGAAAATCTAAAGTACTTCACAATATTTACTCTTTTTAATACAAGCGATATTATTGCAGGCAAGAGTGTAGCTTTACCTATATTGCTCTTAGCAGCAATAGCAATTGCATTATACAGTACTGCAATATTTATCTTTTCAAAAAGAGACTTGCCGGTATAAGGAGTAGTTCTAAGCTGTTTTATTAGACTGTTAAGAACTTATTTACAACTAAAATGCTTCCTAAAGAACTCAAGATTATTCCAATAAGTATAAAGCTCCAAGACATAGTTGTGAATATAAAAGATGGACTTACAAAACTAATGAGATTAGTTTCTAGAAAAGAAGCTACTTTACTGAATATAAAACTATATAAGTAATAAAGGGCTATTACTGCGGACACCGCTCCTAAAAAACCAAGTATAATTCCTTCAAAAATAAAGGACCATCTAATAAACCCATTTGTTGCACCAAGATATTGCATTATACTAATTTCATTAAGTCTTGGATATAATGCAAGTTTTATTGTATTTTTGATAATAAAAAATGATGCTGCAATAAGTATAAGAAAAAGTATTGCCCCTATCCATTGAATAGCTCTAGTTATTGCAAAAATTTTTTTTGGAATATTTTTACCGCTGCTAATTTTATTTATACCTTGTAATCCGTTAAGTAGTGAAATAACTTTAGGTATATCATCTGGTTCATTCACTTTAATTATATATGCTGCAGACATGGGTGCATTATTTTCTAAAGTAATATCTGTTATGTAATTTACTGCTTTTATTTTATTGTATATATTTTGATAGTCTGTAACTTCTATATCAGCTTTTAAATCTACTCTTATTTCAAACTCAGTGTAAATACCCATAATCCCCATCCTAAGATTTAAAATGAATAGAAGAAACATTCCTAAAATAAACAACGCTGACATAATTGCAGCAGTGGAGGCAATGCTAGTAGTAGCATTGCTTCTAAGATTTTTTGAAGAATCTTTTAAAAATAAATTTATGGTACTAAGCTTCATAATTTCAATTATCCTTTCGCCATATCTTGTACACATTTCATTTTTGATATTGAAATTTATACTAGTAATTACTACAATGACATTTTTAAATATCTTAATAACAGCATTAAATTTAATAAAATACTTTCACATTTATATTTCCTGTTTTTATTTGTTAATTATAGCATAGTGAACCATATTTAAAAACATTATCAAAAAGGCTGATGCTTTCGCAACGAAGTAATGTTTTAACGTACAATTGGTTTGAGCTTTAGTATATATTAATAAAGATAGCAAAGTAATTGTTCTAGTATAAACACATTGTATAGGATATTTATAGTATTACATAATGTGGTATAATTGTTATAGTTTGTAGCTAGGGAGGGTTTATTATGTGTGAGTATTTTGATATTACATATAATGAAGTTAGTATTATTAAGGATCTTTGGGAAAAAAACAGACAATATCATGAAGAAAGTTCAGAGTATTTTGGACATCTATATCGTTCAATTAAATTTGATGATAGAATTAAGGCTTTTGCTGGATTTAATGGAGATACTTTAAAAATAACTGTTGCAAAAGAAAATGATGAATATGTTGGCTATTGTATTTCAACTATTGTAGAAGATAAAGGTGAACTCCAGTCAATTCATGTAAGTGCGCAAAAAAGAGGAAAAGGAATTGGCAAGGAACTTGCAAAAAAGCACCTTAACTGGATGAAAGAACAAAATTGCAAAGTTATTGGTGTTACAGTATCACAAGAGAATGAAAATACAATATTTTTTTATAAATCATTAGGTTTTTATCCTAATACTCTTTATATGCAGCAACTCTAAAGAGAAGGTTTAAAGAAAAAAGATGAAAATTTTTAGTCAGTAACAATGTATTAGTAGCAAAGGATGCAAGATAACTCAATAAATAGTAATTTGGAGGTGCAAAATGAAACAAGATAGTTCAACAGAATGCTGGAATCAAGTTGATATAGATGATTTAGCCACAAAAGCTCAAATGAATGATTTCCGACTATATTATATAATGCCATATACTTTAGAAAAATTAGGAGATGTATACGGTAAACAAGTTCTTGATTTGGGTTGTGGTGAAGGGGGATATGCAAGAGCTTTATCCAAACAAGGAGCAGTTGTTACCGCTGTAGATTGTTCTGAAACTTTTATAACTTATGTTAAAAATAAGTCTAGAGAAGAAAGCTTGAACATTAACACATTATGTAGAAATGCTAATGAATTAACAGGAATCATTGAGAACACTTTTGATGTTGTGCTTTGCTCCATGATGTTAATGGATGTTGAAGATCTTGATGGAACACTAAAAGAGATATATCGGGTTATAAAACCTAATGGAAGGGTTTTTATATCTATATTGCATCCATGTTTTAAGCCAAAAGAAAGTAAATGGATACTGGAAGATGATAAAATAGAGGTTTTGGTTAGCGATTATTTTAATCCAACAGAATGGGTTGGATTGATTAAAGGTATTGATACTTCCATAGTATATAGGCATAGAACTCTATCAGAGTATATCAAAGCTTTCGTAAGAAATAAGTTTACAGTAGTGGATATGAATGAGCCAATTCCATCAGAAGAACAGATGGATATGTCATCAAGAATTAAATGGTTATCGAAAATACCAATGTATTTGTTTATGGAATTAGAAAAGTAAATTTCAATTTGTAGAGATGAAAAATTGCTCTAAGCCACATTTTTTTATTATATTTTGTGCCTTGAGCAAGCGAAAGGAATAGATATAATTATGAAAAAAATTGATATAAAGCCTCAAAGAATGTTTTGTCCTCAACCTATGTATGTAATTGGAACATATAATGAAGATGGACAACCTAATTTCAGTGTAATTACAAGGATAGGCTTTGCATGGGATGGAAGTCCCCATATTATGCTTAGTATGGATGGAACGAAAAAAACAAAAGAAAATATTCAAAGAACAGGGGTGTTTGCTGCAAATCTTGTTAGTACAGATATGTTATTGTTAGCAGATTATTTTGGAAGAACACATGGGTCTAATGGAATAAAAAACGAAGTTGATTTTCAGTTTACTAATGGAAATGTTCTAAATGTACCAGTGCTTGATAGCAGCAAGTGGGTATTTGAATGTGAAGTGAGTAAGACTATTGAATTAGTGGATAGTCATATATTTATTAGCAAGATTAATAATATCCTAGTTGCAGAGCAATTTAAGGATATGGATATGCACATGATTGATTTATCACAACTAGACCCTGTACTCTATGCACCATTTAATTATTATAGTTTAGGTGAAAAACTTGGGAATTGTGGTGACTGGGAAAAACATATTTCTAAGTTAGATTGATATTTATATATTCTATTTTAAGGTAAGGACAGTTAGTCCATAAGGAGAATGCAATGAGAGAGGTTTATATTGATAAAGATGGGGTTAAGGCAAGAATCCATCACTAGGGAAATGGGGAGAAAATATGGGGAATCAAATTGATAATCATGATTTTGTTAAAGAGCAGTATAAAAACGATGACAACCTAAATGCAAGAATTAACTTGCATAGTTTTAATATCAATAAAATTGATTGGAACACTTGGTTTTTTGAAAAAATGAATATACCAGAGAATAGTAGCATTTTAGAATTAGGTTGTGGTAACGGATTATTGTGGAAGAAAAATGAACAAGCAATAAAAGAAACTTTGAATATAACCTTATCCGATTTTTCTGAAGGGATGCTTCAAAGTGCAAAACAAAACTTAAAAAATGAAAAGATAAAATATCAAGTTATCGATATACAAGACATCCCTTATGAAAATGAAAGTTTTGATATTATTATAGCAAGACATATGTTGTATCATGTTCCAGATATTGATAAAGCACTTTCTGAAGTTAAAAGAGTGCTAAAGCGGGGTGGAAAATTTTATGTTTCTACTAATGGTAAGGAACATATGCAGGAATTAGAAAGGTTGGTAAAAGACTATGATAAAAACATAGAGTATGACCTTCAAAAATTCCCTAATAAATTTGGTATTGAAAATGGAGAAAAATTCTTAAAAAAGTACTTTAGCAAGGTCCTCTTGGAAGAATTCAATGGTCAAATTGTAGTTGATAAACTAGAACCTGTGGTGTCGTATATAATGTCCTCTACAAATTTCCGAAGAAAGATGCTTGATGAACATAAATTAGATAACTTTTATAAATATATAGAAACAGAGATTAATAAAGTAGGAGCATTTAGAATAAACACAAAGGCAGGTATGTTTATTGCATCAAGCCCATAATATAAATACTTCCTATAATTATTCTTATATATATTTTTGGTCGAAAACGTAACATTGCTAAGTAAATGATATGCTTTGTAAAAAATGCGATAAAACTCAATAAATAGTAATTTGGTAATTTTAAAAAATAAGTTGAAATACATTTTAAAGCGTTATATGATGAATTCAGGCATCGATGTACTTTATTTGAAAAAGAAGGTAAGTTATGGATATTAATATTGAAATGATACCAGCATATGAAATTGCTTATATACGAAGAATAGGGCCCTACGGTTCAGAAAATGTGCAAATAATGGAACAATTAAAAAGTTGGGCTAGAGAAAAAAACTTATTGGATGGAAATTCAATCATCTTAGGAATAGCCCAAGATAATCCTCAGTTCACAGAACCTAAAGATTGTCGTTATGATACATGTTTAGTTGTTTCGGATGAATTTAAGGCTGATAATCAGTATATTAATTTTGGAAAAATTATTGGTGGAAAGTATTGCGTATTTAAAATAAGCCATACTATACATGCTATGCAAAAAGCATGGATGGAGATATTTCCGGAGTTATCAAAAAGAAATTACGAATTTGATGATAAAAGACCTATCATTGAACGCTATGCAATACAGATGATAAATAATCATTACTGTGAAATTTGTGTACCAATATTATAAAAGATTATTAAGACTAATTCCAATTTGCAAAATTGAAAGAATTAATTTATAGATACATTTTATTTTCTAAAAATAAATACACATTTTTATAGATCACTAAATAGAAAAGCATATGGGGAAAGGGGGAATCCTCATATGCTTACTATTTTATATATCATATTAAAAGGGGGAACTTTTAATTTATATATGTACTAGAAGTTTGTTTTCCTTCTATGTTTTAAATTATACATACTGATTATTGCAAAAGTATCAAGGTTTTGTGTGAAATTAATGTGATTCTAAACCATATGCTTTGTGATAACTTAATAAATGAATTGTAGGAAGAAATATACATTATATAGTATAATTACCTTAAGATATGTTGAATTAGAGCTGTAGTTAATTGTGAAGGATAAAAAGGTTAATTTAAAAGTGGGTTTAGTATGGAGGATATATGGAATATTTATTTCAAAATGGTGATATAGGAATTCGTAAAATGGAAGACAATATCACGGATTATAAGCTTATTGCAAAGTGGCTTTCCACTGAAGAATTACTTGATTATTATGAAGGTCGTAGTAATTCATTTGATTTAGAGAAGGTAATTAAAAAATTTGCACCTCGTGCTAAAGAGGAAGAAGCAGTTGTACCATGTATAATAGAACATAATCAAAAGGCTATTGGATACATTCAATATTTTATTATAGAACCCGGTGGATATGATGTTGGAGATTCCATTAATATGAAAAGCTATAGATTACCATATGGGATGGATTTATTTATTGGTGAAACTGATAATTGGAATAAAGGGATTGGAACTATGATAGTAAGGTCATTGATTTCATATTTATTTAATAACAAAAATGCGGACATTATTTTTATTGATCCACAAACATGGAACAAGCGTGCAATAAGGTGTTATGAAAAAAGTGGATTTATTCCGATGATAGTTATAAAGAATAGAGAAATGCATGACGGAGAATATAGGGACAGTTTTATAATGTCAGTTTCTTATGAAGAATGGAAAACAAATAATGAGCATATCCCATATTTATAGCTAATTCAGAATATTTTTATATAATGTCACATTGGTAAAAAAATGCGAAACATAGTTTTATGTTAGTGAGAGTAGTAATAGATAAACGCAGGGGGGATGTACTAAATGATGGTATTATATATTTTATGTTTAATACTAATATTCTTTACCATTGAGTATTCTGTACTTTGTAGCAGTTATAAAAAGGCAGCCCATAATAATGGACAAAAAAGAGATGTGATTATTGCACTTGGTTATCCAGCGAAAAAAGATGGAAGTATGTCACCAATTTTGCGGGAACGAATAAAAAAAGCAGCAAAACTATATCACGAAGGAATTGCTGGGGTAATTATTTGCACTGGTGCGGCTGTTGCTAACAACTATGTTGAGGCGGATGTTATGGCACAAGCATTGATAGAATTAGGAGTTCCAGATTGCAGTATAATTCGTGAAAAATTTGCAACGGGTACATACGAAAATTTAGTAAATTCAAAGAAAATTATGCAGGATAGAGGACTAAAAACGGCAGTTATTGTTTCCTCACCATGGCATTTAAGAAAAGCCAGTTCGTATGCGTATAAGATTGAAATTGACCATTTGGTGGAAAACTCTAAATTTCCACATGAATACCTAATAATAGGGGTAGGATTAATATACTTTTATTTATATACGCAGATGTTCGTTAACCTTTTGCGTAATCAAAAAGGTAAACAAAAAAGCTAAGTTGTCATTTTCTTAATGGTGAAACTATGCTTATATAACGTTTAAATAGTAATATTATTAACACTGTATCTGATAAAATATATTGATAGAAATCTTTTGTTTTAAAACAAGTTATGGAGGTGAAATATGTTTCCATTGGAGGCGCAATCTTTACATGAAATAGCGGTTACTCTAAAAGTTGGGTTTAGTTTCATATGTATTTTGCTTTTTTTAATTTTCATTAGATTATGTAAAAACGAAAAAAATAAATAAACGTGCTGAACTAGCTGCATACAATTTTTTCTTGTGTCGCATGAGTAAATCGGTGCACCATATGAAAGATGTAAGAAGACCAGTAAATATTAATTTATAGAGTGAGTTTCACGGATAAAGGAGAAGGTAAAAATGAAAGTGGAGACAAACGATTTGATTATCCGCAATTTTGAGTTAAGCGACGAAAATGATTTATGTGAATATATGCTGCAGCGTGTTAATGCTGAATTTGAGGCATATCCAGATTTCACTTGTCAAAAGGTGAAAAAAGAGATTGAGTATAGAGCACAAAGCGATGAATTCTATGCAATCGAGTTAAAAAAGGAGCATAAGGTTATTGGAAATATTTATCTAGGAAAGAGGAACTTTAATACAAGAGAACTTGGGTATGTATTGAACGAGAAATATCAGCATAAGGGCTATGGAAGTGATGCCAGCAAAGCGGCGATAGAATATATGTTTAATCAAGGTGTCCATCGAATTTATGCAGAATGCGCTCCTCAAAACACACCTTCATGGAAGCTAATGGAGAAGATTGGGATGATACGAGAAGCACATTTTAAAAAAAATGTTTCTCTTCATCAAGATGAAAATGGATACCCTATATATTGGGATACCTATGTATATGCAATATTAAACCCATATCAGGATGCTCATTCTAACCAGTAGGTTCCAATTTATTATTGGGACTAGCATATTCTTTACTTCACAATTTTCTTATATAATTTAATAATCAAAAAATAATTAATCAAATATCTCAAATAGCTTACAACCAAAACTGGATAAAGACAGTGAGTTTTAAAGTAAGTAAATTTTTATAAGGAGATACGATTATGTTTAATGAACTTAAAAAATATACAACCAAACCTAAATTATATGCTCCAAGCACGAATAAATTTTGGGATGATGAACATATATCTAAAGGTATGTTAGAAGCGCATCTAAATCCAAATTGGGATGCGGCAACTCGAAAGCCTGGATTTCTAGATAAATCAGTAAATTGGATTTCGAAAATTGCACCATCATCTCAATATAAGCTTTTACTTGATTTAGGTTGTGGCCCTGGATTATATGCTGAGCGGTTTAATAGTTATGGATATTCTGTTACAGGAGTGGATTTTTCTAAACGCTCTATTGAGTATGCAAAAGAACAAACGTTACTTAATAAAAGCAATATAGTGTACTATTACCAAAACTACTTGACAATTGATTATATAGAACAGTTCGATGTAGTAACATTGATATATTGTGATTATGCAGCATTATCTATTACGGATAGGCTAATTTTATTGAAAAAAGTGTATCAAGCATTAAAGCCAAACGGTAAATTTATCTTTGATGTATTTACACCTCTTATGAGAAAAGATGAAAGTTGTTCATGGCAATACAATGAAAAGGGTGGATTTTTTAGCGAAAAGCCACATATTTGTTTAGAATCCGTTTATCAATATGATGATGAAGATAATACAGAATTAAGGCAGGTTATTGTGATAACCGAAGAAACTGTAAATTGCTATAATATATGGGATCATTTTTTTACTAAGGAAGCACTGTTATCTGAAATTCAAATTGCAGGTTTCAATACATTTGAATTTTATGGTGATATTGCGGGAAAAGAATTTTCAGATTCAGGAGAAACAATTTGCGGTGTTTTTACAAAGTAGAAGCTTCGAATAGTATAAGCAAAATCCGCACTTGAGTTATGACTCATTCTTATTTTAGAACGACCAATTAGTAAAGCATTGTGTATTTTAAATTATTGGGGGTAAGTTTTTTATGAGATTTAAAAAGTATATATCAATTATTTTGATTTCTGTTTTCATTTGCTCATTATCTGGATGTAGTGATAAAAATAAACAAGCATCTATTAATACTGATGTTAATAAAAATATTGAGGTTACTATAAGCTCTGAAATTAATGAATATAGTCCCTTAATGTCATCTGTACCAGGTATACCTCTCAATATAAAATTTAAAGAAAACACAACAGGTGAAAATATGAAATTTCATTGGATTACTGAACAAGGAACTTTTTTGAATTGGCAGCAGGATAATGGCAAAATCAGTGTTTTAGGCAAAGATATTAAAATCAATGATAAAAAGATATATTGGTCAATAGATCCAAAAGAAAAAATAAATAAATCTTCGTTTAAAATATACCTTAAAGTAGAAAATAAGGATGCTTCAAAGGTAATCTATGAAACAAGTATTGAAGTACTGCAAAATAAAGAAGGCACTTTTTCTATAAAGAAGTAATTGAGACTATTCCTTGATTCCATAAATCATCTATAGAATGTGGACTAACTTGTATTTTTACTGTAAAATGAGACTTTACTATATTGTATTATAAGTTTAGATAATAAAATAATCTCAGTGAGGAGAAAAAAGTTGGATAATTATTTGATTAGAGAACTTAAAAATAATGAAGCATATATTTTGGAAGATATGTTATATGAGGCTATATTTCAACCTGATAAGTCGAATCCTATATCAAGGGATGTTATAAATCAGCCTAACTTAAGAGTTTATATTGACAACTGGGGGCAGCTTGATGATTTGTGTATTGTTTCAGAAGTTAATGGTAAAATAGTTGGTGCTGTTTGGACAAGGATTTTTAACGGAGAAATAAAGGGCTATGGGACTATTGGTAATGAAACACCTGAACTTTCTATAGCTCTGTATAAAGAGAATAGAAACAAGGGTATTGGGCGTGAATTAATGAAAAGCATATTAAAAAAACTCAAGGAACATGGCTACCCTAAGGTATCATTAAGTGTTTCAAAAAATAATTATGCTTTTAGGTTGTACCAAGATTTGGGGTTTGAGGTAATTCAGGAGCGAGAAGATGATTATTTAATGATGTGCAAATTAGATTAAGACAAAGATTATAAGTATACTCAAAATAAATGTCCTAAACAAGGATATTAATATTTAACGAAAAAACACCGCAAAATTCCATATAATGCGGTGTTTAAGGTTAGGAGAATAAGCAATTACTTATTCTCAGAATAAAATTTTAAAGCTTCTCCAATAAATTTAGATGCACCATTTCCATATTTTTTGTCAGTTACTTTTATCATGGTGGAGTTTGACAAATAAAGCTCTGCAGTATACCCCAAATGATTTTCACCAGCATCTACTTTTAAAGCTTCATTCTGCTTTTCTGTCTCACTTGCTATTTCTTCAACGATTTTTTGAATTTCCTCTGAAGATGGGTCTTTACTTAAATCGGAGGTTAGCTTTTCATATATTGTTTCTATTTTAGGCTTTTTATCTCCTAAATAATTTTTTAGGGCTTCACCGATAAATTTAGATGCACCATCTCCATATTTCTTATCAACTTCTTCCATCCAATCAGGAAATATCAAATAAGTTTTTACAAAGTAGAACCAATAGTCATTTCCTAAATCAGTTTTGAATATTTCATAATCCTCTTTAGCCGTATTTGTTATTTCTTCAGCAATTTGTTGAATTTCCTTTGAAGAAGCATCTTTGTTTAAGTCAGATACAAGCCTTTTGAATAGTTCTTTTAATTTAGGATTTTTATCTTGAAGAAGATCTTTTTTAAATTCATCAATTTGTTCTGCATTAGTTATTGCAGCACTATCGAGATTCTTCTTCATAGCTTCAGCATATTTTTCAATACTTCCATATTTCTTTATGGCCATTTTAGCTATCTCATCTTTATTAGCTTTAAATTTTTCAATGTGTTCATTAAATTTATCTACGCTGCCATAAATCTTAATTACTTTGTCCTCATGTTCTGTTTTAAATTCTTCCAAAGCTTTAAAATACGCACTCATATCAAATTCTTTAAAACTCATAGTATTGTCTCCTTTTATTGTTTTATTAATAAGCTCTATAAGCTGGTTCAGTCTGTCGCGCTTTAAAATAAGCAGTTTTTCCTGCCTTTCTAGTGCTTGCATTTTATCAAAGTATGGGCTCTGCATTATCTCTTTAACATTCTTTAAAGGTATATCAAGTTCTTTAAAAAATAAGATTTGCTGCAAGGTTTCAAGGGCTTTATCGTCATAAAGTCTGTATCCTGCCTCTGTTATTTCGCTTGGTTTTAACAATCCTATTTCGTCGTAATAATGTAGTGTGCGCACACTTACACCGGTCAGATCTGAAACTTGTTTTACTGTTCTCATTATTGCACCTCAAGGTTTCATTTTAGAGCTAACGCTACTATTTAATACTCCAGTGGTTGTGAGTTTTTGTAAGTATAGGTAAGCTCTACATATATATTGCACTATGACGTGGCGTTAGAGTCAACACTTTTTGAAAAAAATTTAGTAAAATGAAAAAGTAACTTCTTGTTTGCAATACTTAATTCATTTTTCATGATTTTAGACTTGTACCAGATATGTTAATTTTATTAAGATAAGTATGGGTAATATGAACATTTTGAGAACCCTTCTGCAATTGAAATTTATTTTAGAGAAATCCAAAGAATGAATATTGTTTCTACACCTTCGAATTATTGGTATAGTATTTTCGGAGCAACACTTGAATATATGGATGGAATATATTATTGGGCGGATGAAGAAGATTTTAATATTGATAATCCTAATAATGATAGAACAATGTGGATTTCTGCAAAAGGGATAAAATGGCGTGACAGAAGCGAATTTATGGGTGAAGGACTAAGATATGGTAAAGGAGAATAGTAAATTTGAAACACTTTTGGATAAGTTTTGGGCAGGTATAGTCCTAACAAGCTTTAGAAGGCAGTGGAACGATGAAAAATAAAAATTAAAAAAATCCTCAAAGGAAAATTGCTTGAAAAACTCGGAGCATTATAATATAAAGTAACTCAAGAAAATCGTACTGAAAGGTCATTTACAAGGGTAAGAAAAAGAGGATTATTGTCGGGCGTGTAGAATATAAGTATTTAATAGTAATTATTATTTATTACAAGGAGGTATCTTTATGAATTCTTTAAAAGGAACAAGAACTGCTGAAAATCTTATGAAAGCTTTTGCTGGAGAGTCTCAAGCAAGAAATCGCTATACTTATTATGCATCTGTAGCAAAAAAAGAAGGCTATGTACAAATATCCAATCTGTTCATCGAAACTGCTGAAAACGAGAAAGAACATGCAAAGAGATTTTTTAAGTTTTTAAATGAGAGTTTAAATGGTGAAGCAGTAGAAATAAATGCTACTTATCCTGTTGGACTTGGCGATACAAAAGCAAATCTACTATCAGCTGCTAATGGCGAAAATGAAGAATGGACAGAACTTTATCCTCAGTTTGCAGATATTGCTGATGAAGAAGGTTTTCCATCTGTAGCAGTTGCTTTCAGAAGAATAGCTGAGGTTGAAAAGCGTCATGAAGCGAGATACAGAAAACTTTTAGAAAATCTTGAAAATGATAGTGTATTTAAGAAAGATTCTGTAGTTCTATGGAAGTGCAGCAACTGTGGATATATCTATGAGGGAGAAAGCGCTCCTGAAGCTTGTCCTGCATGTATTCATCCAAAGAGCTACTTTGAACTTTTTGTTGAAGCATATTAACTAAAAAACTTCTAATTAAAATGAATAAGCCGATTGAGATGTATCTAAGATTATCTCAACCGGCTTATACTTTTACTACAGCATGCAGCTTACATCTATCTGCAATGTTAGTAAAATTTAAAAATAATGAATTTATATACTCTTGGAAAGGTGGTTTTCATTACTAATTTTTCCTCGTATAGGGATGGTGCAGGAAAAAATACGGATACAAGAAACATGAGATACACAAAATAATATATAGGTTTAGATAAAATTTTTAGAAAAGGAGAAGAAATATATGAAGGAAATAGTACTTGCAGGTGGATGCTTTTGGGGAATAGAAGAATACATATCTAGAATACTTGGTGTAAAGGAAACAAAGGTTGGTTATGCTAATGGACATAAAGAAAGACCAAGCTATGAGGAAGTGTGCTATAGCAATACCGGTCATGCAGAAGCCTGCTATATAAAATATGATGAAAATGTAATTAGTTTGGAAGCACTTTTGGATAAGTTTTGGGCAGTTATAGACCCAACCAGCTTTAACAGACAGGGAAATGATATAGGCAGCCAGTATAGAACAGGAATTTATTACATTGATCAAAAAGATTTGGGCACTATAAAAGATAGTATGGAAAGAGAACAGGTAAAGCACAATATGAAAATAGTAACAGAGGTTGAACCACTTAAGTGCTTTTATGAGGCTGAGGAATATCATCAACGATATCTTAAGAAAAATCCAGGAGGATACTGCCACATACCTTTAGACTAAAGATTGATTTAATCGAATTATTTGACAATTATTTCTTTTGTTGTATAATAATAATTAAGAAATAATTATTATCCATAGGAGATGTTAAAAAATGAATGAAACTATTAAAGTAATACAAAATCATAGATCAATAAGAAGTTTTTTAGATAGGGATGTAGAGGATGAGGTTATTGATGAAATATTAAAATCCTCTCAGTCTATGCCAAACTCTATAAATGGGCAGCAGACTTCTGTAATTGTAATCAAGAATAAGGAAGCAAAGGCAGAAATTGCACATATGGCTGGAGATCAAAAATGGATTGATGAAGCACCTGTTTTTTTAGTTTTTGTTGCTGATTTTTATAAAACTAACATTGGAGCAGAAAAAAATAATAATAAGCAAATTATTCATGAGAGCATAGAAGGTACTTTGGCAAGTACTTTTGATTCTGGACTTGCAATGGGAGCTGCTATTATAGCTGCAGAGTCTATGGGACTTGGAATTGTACCAATTGGAGGTATTAGAAAAGATCCAAAGGGAATAATAGATTTACTTAAACTCCCTAAATATACATATCCTATAGCAGGACTTGCCATGGGGTATCCTAAAGATAATTCAAGAAAAAAACCAAGATTGCCATTTAGTACTTTTAAACATGAAGAAAAATACAATACTGAAAATATGAAGGAAACCATAGATAAATATGATGAAACCATGGAAGTTTATTTAAAAGAAATCGGCAGGGAAAAGGAAGTTAACTGGAGCAGTAATATTTCTGGAATATATAAATATGTGTATTACCCAAAAGTATATCCAACTATGAAAGAACAGGGATTTTATAATGACAAATAAAAATAATTACAAAAGACCTTCAAAAGAAGAATTACTTGAAAAGCTTAGTCCTCTACAGTATGAAGTAACTCAGGAGAATGCTACAGAAAGACCTTTTACAAGTGAACTTTATAATTTTGATAAGCAGGGTATATATGTAGATATTGTAAGTGGAGAGCCTTTATTTAGTTCAAAGGATAAATTTCATTCGGAGTGTGGCTGGCCAAGTTTTTCTAAACCTATAGAGAAAAATATAAAAGAAAAATTAGATTTAAGCCATAATATGAGTAGAACTGAAGTTAGAAGTAAAATAGGAGATTCTCATTTAGGGCATGTATTTACAGATGGACCTGAAGAAAAAGGTGGTCTTAGATATTGCATAAATGGAGCAGCTTTAAGATTCATACCTTTAGAAGACTTAGAAAAAGAGGGTTATAGTGAATATTTAGAGCTGTTCTAGCATAAGAAATGACTTTCAGTTATTAAATTTTATTTAATAGCTGAAAGTTTATTTTTTTGAATTTCGTTTTGCTCACTAATGCCATGTATAAAGTAAATGTTTCCTGATAGTTAACTTTTTTCACTAAGGTCAACTATAAATCCATTTACAGGAAGCAAGGAAGTATATAAAATTTAATTAGAGGTGAAAAAAATGAATGCAATAAATGTAGAAAATCTTAATAAATCTTATGATGGGCAGATAAATGCTTTAAATAATATAAATCTATGTATACCAAAAGGTGAGATATTTGGCTTTCTTGGCCCTAATGGTTCAGGGAAAACAACTACTGTTAGAATTCTTAATGGCATTCTTTCAGCATCATCAGGTCATGCTGAAATTTTAGGAATACCTGTGGGAGAGAAAAATCTTGAAATTCATAGATTATGCGGGGTTATGACCGAAAGTTCCTTCTGTTATGAAAATCTTACTGCTGAGCAAAATCTAATATTCTTTGGGAAGATGCATGGAATAGATGAAAAGTTGCTTAATGAACGCACAAATTTTATATTGAAGAGGCTGGAGCTTGCTGATGTAAAGAGTAAAAAGGTAAAATCCTTCAGTACAGGTATGAGAAAAAGAGTTTCCTTAGGACTTGCTTTAGTTCACAATCCTAAGATTTTATTCCTTGATGAACCTACTTCTGGTTTAGATCCAGAAAATGCACTTAATGTTACAAGGCTAATAAAAGAACTTGCAGAGGAAAATCAGGTCACAGTGTTTCTATGTACTCATCAATTAAAGTACGCAGAAGATATTTGTACACTATATGGATTTATAAATAGCGGCAATATACTTGGCTTTGGTACATTTGATGAGCTTGCTTCAAGAAAAAATGCCACACTTCAATTAAAGATTAGAGGAAAAAATATTTCGGATAAATTAGGATTTATATATGAAGGTAATGATATGTATAGTAAAGCCATCTTAGGAGACAAAGAGGTTAATGCTCTAATACAAGGCATATTGACAAATGGTGGTGAAATCTACGAAGCCGTTCAGCAAAAGTGGTCTTTGGAACAGCTGTACTTTAAATATATAAAGGGTGTATCAGATAAAGTTACATTATAAGATTGGGGTGATTAGAATATGAATATAAATGAAAAAGCATTGATAAATAAAGATATAAATGAAATAACAAGTGCAAAACAGGTTATTATGCCTATGACTATCGTGCCCATTGTTCTCATTGTAGCAATACCACTGGCTATATTGATAGGCGCCAGCTTTATTGGAAAAGATTCAAGTATGCTAACAAAAATGGGTCCACTTATAAAAAAATTGCCATCTTATTATGCGGCATATTCTCCAGCTCAACTTTTAGTTAAAGTATCGCTAGACTTTATGTTTCCTCCATACTTTCTTATAATTCCAATAATGTGTTCGGCAGTTATAGGAGCTAGCAGTTTTGTTGGGGAGAAGGAGCATAAAACTATGGAGTCCCTGCTTTATACACCAATATCCATGGAGCAGCTGCTTAGAGCAAAGATTTTAGGGGTTTTTGTGCCTTCCTATATTGTGACTTTGATTTCATTTATAGTTTTTGGCATTATAATTAATATAGGTGGCTTTATATATTTTGGAACACTTATTTTTCCGGATATAAAATGGCTCATAATAATACTTTGGATTTCGCCTGCAATCAATTTATTATCACTAACATTTACTGTGATGGTATCTGCAAAGTCAGAAACCTTCCAAGAAGCACAGCAAGTGAGCGGTCTACTTGTACTTCCACTAATTCTTATATTAGTAGGGCAAATGACAGGTGTTCTTATGCTCAGTAACCTTGTTATGCTTATAGCTGGTGGTGTCATTTTGATACTAGATTATATTTTAATAAAGAGAATTTCTTCAAAATTTATTCCAGAGAAATTGATTTAATGTACATTGCCCTAGTGTCACACAGTTATTTTTGAGCCGTGTAGATATTGATTATTTTTGATAAAACAAAGCTGAAGCAAACTTTCTTGTTTACTTCAGCTTTATGTTATTTAGACATATGATGGGATTCAGCATCAGACAGAGAAGTCTGTACTTGCAGAAAGCACATTTCCCTAGCATCATGTTATCACCTCCCTTTGCTTTAATTTTGGGGTTTCAAGGCTTAATCCTCCTCTAGGAATCCGCCGACGAAGCCAACTACGCCTCCGAAAGCGCCACCAACAGTTGCTCCTGTGCCTTCACCAACTACAGCGCCGAACACTGTTCCAGCGGGACCAAAAACTGAACCACTGGCTGCGGAGATGGCGCAGAATACGCTTCCTACTATTGAAGCACCAGCGCTTCCTCCAAGAGCTGCACCTTTTAAACCATTTGATAGTCTGTCTGTGAATTTCATACAGAACACTTCCTTTCAGTTTTTTTTATTGTTATAATGTTGCTATGTAATCCCTGCTGCCTCTTTTAAGTGGCTGCTGATTACATTTTTTATTATATCAAGGTCTTAATACACAGTCCTTTCAAAAACTATGCGAGGTTAATATATGGGTGAGAGTAAATACAATAATTTTATAAAACACTATGATACCATAAGAGAAATTCTCAGAGATTTTTATATTTATGGCTGCTACACAAGGGATAACTTTTCTTCAAATAGAACCAGCGGCAGGAAATATGATAATGAACGAAGGCGTATTTTATGCTACATTAATGAGATTCATATAGTGGAGAAAAAAAGAGGGCATCAAAAATATATAAGTTTATCCTATGATATGTACAGGTGTACAAGAAACTTTCTATCAGATTCTTTTTTGTCAAGGAGCTTTAGCAGGAATGACATTATGCTGCATTTTTATATTCTTCAGCTGCTGGCAAAAAAAGCTGCACCCATGTCTCTGGATGAAGTTGTTGAGGAACTGGATACTTTAACTAGGGATCTGCCTGGACTTAAGGATGGCTTTGACAGGAATACAGTTAGACGTAAGCTGGAAAAGCTCCTTTTGGAGGAAGTGCTTGACACAGAAAAGGATAAAACCAAGAAATTGTACAAAATAGCAGAGGACTTTTATAAGGACTTTGATGACGAAGAGCTTATAGATATTTTATATACCATGGAATTTTTCTCAAATACTGCAGCAGTTACTTTGCCGGGGTATTATGCAATGGATACCTTGAGGAATTATGCTAAGCAGGAACGAAACCTTTCCATCTCCACAGAGGATATATTTATGTACAAGCATAATCATCTTCAGAGGATTATAGATGATGAGATATTGTGGGATATTTTTGAGGTTATGAAAAGTGGCAGTTTGGCAAGCTTCAACTATATAAGAAAGAATAATAGTAAAGAAGATAGTAATAAAATAGTAAAACCACTAAAAATTATTATAGATTTTCAATATGGAAGACAATATCTTTTATGTATTGACTGCAAGAAGGATAGATTATCTTTTTACAGAATAGATCGTATAAAGAATTTAAAGCGCTGTGATGATGAAATACTTCAGCAGAAGGCTAATAAGGTATCAGAGGAATGCTACAACAAGTGCTGGTGCGCTTCCTTAGGCAGAAACGAGGAAGGCAGCATCACCACAAAGGTAGAAGCAGAATTTTCATTTGATGAAGTGAAAAAGAGTTATATTTTAGACAGGATTAAGAGAGAAGGAAGATGGGGAGAACTTCAGAAAATCTCACAAAATAAATATTTATATACTATTGAGGTTACAGATCCAGAAGAACTGCTGCCTTGGTTTCGTTCCTTTGGGGAGCATGTGAGGGTTAAAGCAAGTGATGAGCACAAGCTGGATGAAAAGCTGAGGGATAACTGGAAGGAGCTGCTTATAAAGTATGGAGCTGTTTAATGAAACTAAAAATAGGTATTTTGGGGTTGTGCAAAATATAATAAACCGTATGAATAAAGAGGTCTTTACAGAAAAGGATATAAAAGATATTCTGCAGCAGCAGAGCTATAATGAGCCTGATTTTGAGTTTGAAGCTTCTCTGCTTAATAAATCACGAGATGGAGATAGCAATCTGTTTCTCATAAAAAAAGAGGAAGGTATTTATACACCGCATATTAACAGCACAGTTTCTATTAGACCTTCAGCTGTGGAAAAGAAGTGGCTTAAAGCTCTAACGGAAGAGGAGATACTTGAACTTTTTTTAAAAGAATCCACCATAGAAAAGCTGAAAAAAAAGTTGGAGAATATTGATAATCCAATAAATATGGACTTTATAGAATATAGGAATGCAGATAAAACAGCAGCTAAAATAGAACAAGAACAGAAGCTTTACATTGAGTGCTTTAAAAATGCATACAGGGCTTTAAAGGAACATAGATTTATTAGTTATACCTACTGTGGAAATAATGACAGATTGTATGAAAATCTGAAAGGTTATCCCTTTAGAATAGAGTATTCCTCAAAAAATAATAGATTTAGATTGTCCATTATGCCTGAAGATATGAGCCGACCTATAAAAATGAATATGGATGGGCTTAAGGTTGTAGAAATTCTTGAAGAAGCGAATTCACAGTATAGAAATGCAGCAATGGAGAAGATCTTAAAGAAAAAAGCTGATAATCCAATTGTGCTTGAAATAGAGAACAAACATAATGCCATAGAGAGATGTTTTTCGCTATTTTCTTATTACGATAAGGAAGCTTATTATGACAGTGAGAAGGATAAGCATTATATGAAGCTGTCTTATTATGAGTTTGATGAAAGGGAGCTTGTAAAGGATATCCTGTCCCTTGGGAGCTCAGCCCTGGTAATCTCTCCAGAAAACATTAGAACTGAAATAATAAACAGGGTGAGAGAGGCGCTTCAAAATAATTATTAAATTTATAAAAAGCCTGAGAGAGCTTGAAATTAAAATTAAAAGGCTTCTCTCTGGCTTATTTTTAGGATTTTCTAAGACTATTAGCAAACTATTTTTGATTAAAAGCTCTATTATAGCTTGCAAGATATAAAAACGTTAATATGTCTTTGTTACCATCATTATCAAAGATAGTATTTTCCTTATGATTGTAATTTACTACTGGAAGTATGTTATCCTTTAAATCATAGGATGGAAAATACATGGTATGCCAGAACATCTTGTACAGATAGTCACTGCTGCAGTTAGCTTTTCTGCCTATATCAGTCAAAACATCATAAATATTGAGACTAGAAAGCTTCTTGTTATTTTCATTAATTATACTATTAAGAGATTTTGTAATTAGCTCATCTATATTTTCAGGTTCTAGTTTAGAAATTGATGTTTCAAGGTACGCAAGGGTATTATCTTCTGATGTACATAGTTTTAATAGGTCCTTTTCCCAAGTAGCAACATCATCAAGGACTTTACCAAAGTAGCTTCTCATAAAAAGCACAAAAAGAAAAGCAATATCCTTTTCATTAAATTCATATATTCTTGAATGAGCTGTCCAATTTCTAACACACTTTAGAACTGCAGTAATGCTGCACTGTATAAGCTCATTTCTACCTTTATAGTCATCTACTTTTGGATGAGGAACATAAGCTGCTTCATATGGATGGCTCAGCTGCCTAATCAGCTGCCTGTAGAGCTGCTTACTTACGTTTTCCTCTGGTTCTCTTAAAGGCAAGGCTTCCTTTATCCAGTGAAGCATGTCCTCAAAATAGTTTATATCATATATTTCCTTCTTTTCATTTAAATTAACTTCTTGAAATATAACTCTTCCAGGTTCAACCCTATACTTTTTTTCAACCTTTGTGTTATGTTTTGCATCAACTATTTTGTGGAAGGGTATAAACCTTTCAATGGTGCTGCTTATCTCATTTTGGTACTCGAAGATTTGACCTTTCATTTTAATTTTTTTCGAATTATAATCACCATTATAGCTTTCATATCTTGCAAATAATTCAGCATTTAAGGATTCTTGCTTTTGCTCTAAAAAAGCTTTTGCGTTTGATAACTTGTTTAAATGCTCTATACAACCTTCAATTATTCCAGAGCGTAGGGCGTAGTAGCTGTTTTTATCTAAAGTCTTTAGCCACTTAAGAAGTTTCTTATCCTCTGTTCTATCACTAGTAGCTTTATATTGATTTGGGTTTTTGCTGAATTTTCTTTCAGGAGGAATATTTATGCCAGCCTCGTGAAAGGCTTTAAAATTCTTTTCTATGTTATTAGTTTTTTCGTTACATCCTTCAGCCGATGCCGATATTTCCTCATAAGAATTGGAGGAGCTGTTGTTCAAGCTTTGAAGGGCCTCGTAGGCTTCGGTATATAAGCCTGCCTTAAGCTGCTTTATAACTCTGGTTATTGGATGCCTCAACACCTCAACAGTTCTAAGGTAACCAAGATTTAGGTATACCTGCTGCTCAATTTTCTCAAAACAATGTGAAGCTTTGTACTCATTGAGCATACCGCTGCTGCTCATAAGCTGGAGCAAGGCATTAATTCTTTCAGTATACCCTCCTATGTCATCTTCGTTTATATACGCACTCAAAAAGGCTATTCTATTATTTGGGAAGCCCTTGTCTAATAATTTAAGATATATATAAAAGCCACCGTCTGTGCTGCTTCCATTTTTAAGCCTGTCATGCGTTACAATGCCATCAAGCTTATTCAGATATTGATTATTCTCAATTTCGATATTGATATCCAGGATGGCAGCATCAAATTCTCCAAAATGATTATCTATAATATCTAGAGCGTCATTAAGGGTATCTGCATAGAGCACTCTACTAGGCTCAAGATTGTACATTTCGCAGTAGAGCGCCTTGTCCCTTACATCATCATCTACGCAAAGGTATTTCATTATATATCCTCCTCCTCATCTGAAATTAGTCCTTTGTCCAGGAGAACCTTAATGGAATAAATGTCTTCAAAAATACTCGCTTGAACACTTTTAAGCTTTTTGTTTCCATTAAGCATTCTCATGAATTCATCCATGGCTTCAAGACCTTTTTTATTGCCGCCAGTAAAGATATTTCTATCTTCTACCGGATTTAGAACTTCAATGGATATGTAATCCAGTGCATCAACAGTGTTGGTAGTTAACACTAGATTAATATATGAAGCAGAGCCTTTCTTACCATAGGTAAGTGCATTGAAGAACAGCTCCATAAATCTTCCTATAAGAAAGGAAGCACAGCCGCTAGTTGGGTCAATGGTTATTGGGCTCAGGCTTTCATCTATGCTAAAGGATACCTCAAAGGCCTTTGAGGTAAACCAATGAAAAACTTCAGTATTGCCTTGAAGTACTTGTTTTTCAAAGGAAGCCATAAGCTCATGAGTATCAAGGCCTGATGAGCTGAAGCTATTCCTAATCCACTGGCATCTACTGGAGTTGTCAAAGAAAACTCTAAGCAGCACCCTTTTAAAGGCATAATCTATAAAATAAGGCAGTCCTACTGCAGTGCTGGATTTTGATATGCCTTTTCTTAAGTATGCCTGAAGCTGTATTGGATTTGCAGAATGGGAAAGCTTTAATATCTCACATTCATTCTGCATCATGATTTCATCATTGTAGACCTGCATAAGAGTAACATAGTAGTCCCTGAACTCTTCATGCTGGGCTAGAGCTTCTGCAACCTTATAAATTGCATTTGGCTTTATGATGTTGGTCCAAATGTGAGAAAAGTCATCCACCATTTTGTTATTCTTGTTTATGACCCTTTGAAGGTCCTCCCTGAGGTTCTTCTCCACTAGATTTTTTTCTCTAGTGGTATCTAAAGTCTTAAGGAAAACATCAAAGTCAAGCTCAAAGGTTGAATTGAGCACAAGACTAGGCAGATAATAACCTACTGAAGAATTACCTAGATTGCTATAAAGCTCATAATCCAGGTGTTCTAGATAGCCATATATGGTATCTGTCTGATTATAGGTCAACCTGTACAAGTCATCTGCAGAGGGCAATTTGCAGAGCAGATTGAAAAGCTTGTAATAGTAGGCAATTTTGTAATCTGGACAGTGGAAAAGTGCACTGTCAAAATCTTTTTCCTCCACAAGCTTTAGATACTCTTGGAAATTTCCATCCTCTACATAACCCAGTATGTCCTGAGCAGTTAGAGGCTCCACATAGGACTCATCATAGTCCTTTTTTATGCAGTATTCCTCACATACGAAGAGAAATACAGCAAAAATGGTAGCAGCAGCATCATAGTCTAATACTTCGCCCATAGTATTTTCCCATATAAAATCTATGGCGATATCCTTAAGTTTGAGAGCTGCTTCAAAGGCGGTTTCCGCAGATCTTCTGGAGGAGCTCTCGTAATAATCATCTCCTATTTTGCCCATTATAGCAGCAACAAAATAAAGAGAAGAACCTTTCCAGTTTTTCTTCTGCTTTTTCAGAGTTTGCATCTCATGCAGAAGGCCCTTATCTGGAGTTGCTTCAAATATGATGTCGTCATTGCACTTTAGTGCATGAGATTTAAGCCCCTCATCAACTAAAAACTTCATTCTTACATGAAGATAGTTGTCATAGGCAGCTAAAATCTCTTCATGAAGATATAGTGTTTCACTATAACTGCGGAAGCTTTTAACAATAGCGGCATGTAGCTCCAACTGTTTTTTCAAATAGCCTTCAAAGGCTCTTAGAATTTTTGCTGAAGCTTCTGTAACTACAGCTTTGTCTTCCATTTGCTCATGGTTGTAGAATTCTACTCCAAGAGCTCTTATGTCTTGGGTGAAGACATGAGTATTCTTAAGGAGCGTTATGAGCTCAAAAGAGTCTAGCATATCTTTACTACCAGCCCAAGCAATTATAGTATCAAAGTCGTACTCCAGATCATATTCTCTGAAGTATCCTTGTTCTTCGAATTGGTTTACAAAGTCGAGAAACAAGCCATAGGCAGTTTGGAAATCTTCAGGATTCGCATCTACGAAGTCAAGAAGTTCCTTTTCCATTGTTTCAACTAGCCACAGAAGATTATCACAATTCTTTTCAGTAGACTCCAAAAAGCTGTAATAACCATATTGTAAGTGTATTTCAAAAGTGTTTATATCTTTTATCATACTTATCAACCTCCACGAATTTATAAACCAATTATAGTTCATAGGAGCTATTGGTAACTATTCAAAAACTATGCGAGATTGAGGTTATTATATCATAAATTTGCATACCACGGCACAGAGTTGTTTTTTTATTCATAAGATATTATGAAAACAAATAATTAAAAGGAGAAATCATGTATAATCGTTATTTTAGGCAAAATAGTACTAGTCCGCAAATTGAAGCTTATGCACGTGGAGATGTTAATGGTGATGGTATACCCGATAATGTATATTTAACTGGAATTATAAAGCCAGACAGTCCCTTTATTCAAAATATAACCCTTGTAATACAGGATGGAGTTACTGGGAGGCTTAGCAGAATACCCTTAAAGGAAAATGCAGGCTATGATCCTACGCTCTTTTTAGGTGATTTTACAGGTGATGGAGTTGATGATATATTAATTAGTATTTTCTCTGGTGGCAGCGGAGGCATGATGTGGCACTACATCTACTCTTTTGTAAATAATTCACCAAAACTACTCTTTGACTTTAATGTTTACAATGAAGAATATAAATATGATGTTACTTATAAGGATAACTACAAGGCCGAGGTAATCAGCAGGAACAATAATGAAAAGTATATTATAGATTTAACTTATAAGGGCCAGGATTACTTAAATGAAATATATAATGAGCAGGGAATTTTAAAGCAGCCAATAAGCGGATTTGTAGATCCAATAAGTGGCTTATATCCTATAGATTATGATCGAGATGGAGTATATGAGCTGCTTGCAAATCAGAAAATAGCCGGCAGATATAATGCGGATGGTATAGGTACTGTTTTGAATATTTTAAAGTGGAAGGATAACAAGTTTAACTTGTACGAGCAGAATATAGCTATTTTTGGAGAAGAAATAGGGAAGTAGATAATTTATTGTGAGAGTCGATATATTGAAAGGTGTACTTTAAATAGTACACTTTTTTAGTGGTTTATATAGTTATATGAATTATATTTGAACTAATGCTATAATTAGCATTAAGGTGAGCAATAACTAGTACCAATTTAAATTAATTAGTAGGTGTTAATGTGAATAAGACAATAGGGATACTAGCAATGAAGAGTACGCAAACGAGTGGCATAAGCATTTAGCAGATTTACCTTATCCAGATGGAGAGTGCGGTGAAGATGTTTGCAAGAGGGTGATGAAAATTATAGACGATATAAAAAAGCAGCAATATGATAATGTTGCAATAGTAACTTCTGGAGGTACAATCGCAATACTCTTATGTGAATTTTTAGGCTTAGAACAATATAAGAGATTTGGAATAGGCATTGATAATTGCAGCATAAGCATTCTAGATTATAATATTTTTAATGATAAAGTAACTATAAAGTGTATTAATGATACAGCGCACTTGGAGGATTTAGTTTTGTAAGAAACAAGTTCCAGCTGCCAAAAGTACATTATAGATTTAGATTACAGTAAAGCTGCATATACTATTTAAAACTAATGATGAAATGAAGGGGATAATATAGATACTAAAAAGGAATTTAAAAGAATTGGTACTCATGATGGAAGATTTCATGCTGATGAGGTAATGGCTACCGCTATTTTGAAGGAAGTTTATGATGTAGAGCTAGTTAGAACAAGGGACAATAAAATATTAGAGAAGTTAGATATAGTATACGATGTTGGAGGCGGAGGACTTGATCATCATGGGCTGGATAAGGTTTATAGAGAAGATGGAATTCCTTATGCATCCAGCGGACTTGTGTGGAATAAGTTTGGAAGACAGGTAATAAGCAATAAGAATTCAAGCCTTGGTGAAGAAGAAGTTGAGACTGTAATTAAGCACATCGATAGGAAGCTCATTGAAGGCATTGATGCCTTGGACAATGGGGTTTGGATTGATACTACTGAAATACCACTTATGAATATAAGCTCAATAATATCGGGCTTTAATCCAAACTGGAAATCAGATAAGGACGAAGATGTGGCCTTTAATGAGGCAGTACAGGTTGCTTCCTCCATTTTGAATAATGCAGTAGACAACAGACTTTCTGTGCTTAAAGCAAGAGAGTGCGTAGTAAAAGCTTATGAAAAGAGAAAGACAAAGGAACTTTTAATTTTAAATAAATATTGCCCTTATGGTGAAATCCTAAGGGATATTGATGAGAATAATGAGGTTTTATATGTAATATATCCGAGAAAGGACAGTTATGCTATTCAAACAATTAGAAATGATAATAGAGAAGATAAGAAGAAGTTTCCGGCTTCCTGGGCAGGAAAAAGGGATGAAGAGCTGTCATCAGTAACTGGAGTTAAGGATGCAGTATTCTGCCATACTGGAAGATTTCTTGCAGTAGCAGGTTCATTAGAGGGTATTATGAAAATGGCAGAGCTGGCCCTTGCTGAACCAGAGGAAAGAAAGCCAAGTGGTATTTTTGAATTTATACACAAAGCGATGAAGAAGATAAAAAAATAATATAATAAAAGCATGTTAGAGAACATCCTGCTATGGATGTTCTTTTAGCATATAATTGAATTAACCTAGAAATATGATAGTGCTGTGACTGAGGTCGTGATACCGTAACACCTTTGTACAAAAGCTTACATATTAGTAGATTTGTATGTGCCAAAGATCACAGCCCCGGTTCACCCCTTGTGCCAAAGGTCACGTCCCCTTGGCATGTGGCCGTGATATATAAATTTGTCGAATTAATAAGAAATATGATGAAATAATTACTATTAAGATGTATAATTAAGGTAATACAATTTACAGTTATAAGTTAGAAAGGGGGCATTTTCTAAAATGATAACTAAAGAACTGATGAAATTGAAAAAAGGTATAATATTACATGGTATTTGCATATTCATTGCTGCAAGTTTTATATATTTAGTTATTGCTGTTGTTCTTCAGATAAAAACAAATGAATTAAAGAAAAGCGAAATAATAAGAAATGAAGAAATATTACTAAATGCTGAGCAGGATGTAATTTCATATAGAGTCGATAGAGTTGTTTCAGACGTTTTATATATAGCAGATAGTTTTGAAGCTCATAGTGTAGATTCTAGTGACTTTACAAATATTGAAAAGGAATGGATATCATTTTCTAATAGAAAAAGGATATATGATCAAATACGATTTATTGATGTAGATGGAAATGAGAGAATAAGAATTAATTACTCAGAAAAGGGTGCAACTGAAGTAGGAAAGGGGCAGCTTCAAAACAAGAAGGACAGTTATTACTTTACGGCTTCAACTGGTCTGAAAAAGGATCAAATTTATATTTCCAAGTTAGATTTGAATGTTGACAACGATAAAATAGAGCAGCCTAGCTTACCTACCATTAGATTTGCCACACCAGTTTTTGGACAAGACGGTAAAATAAAAGGTGTTGTAATATTAAATTATTATGCAAACTATGTTTTAAGGCAATTTGAAGATGTATCATTGCCAAGCTATGGAAATATGATTTTATTAAATTCTAATGGATATTGGCTTTTCAATAAACAAGATAGAGATAAAGAATGGACATTTATGTACGATGATAAGAAAAATGTGAGTTTTAAGAATGAGTTTTCTAAGGAGTGGAACCTTATAACCAGTGGCAGTAAGGGTTCATTCAATACAGAGAATGGTTACTATTCATATTCCAATATAAGCTTTAATGATAACAAATTAGCTGACAAAACAAAAAGTACAACAAATGAAGCCACAGTTTTAGATGAGGGAAATTGGATAGCAGTATCCTATATACCTAAGAGCAGAGAAGCTCAATTAATGATTTTTACTGACGTATATACAAATACTAAATACATTTTAAAAAATAATATACCAATTTTTATTTTTATAGCTATTTTAGCAGCAGTTATTGCTCTTTTAATGGCAATAAATAAGCTTTCAAAAGAGAGAATAAAATATTTTTCAGAGTATGATTCAATGACAGGAGCTCTTAATAGAAGAGCTGGCTTTGAAATTTTGAATAAAATATATCAGGATTTTGCAAGGGATAAAGGGGCTATAAGTATTTGTTTTTGTGATATTAATGGTTTAAAGGAAGTAAATGATAATCTAGGTCATGTAACTGGAGACGAGCTTATATCCTCAATAGTCAGTGTAATTAAAAAGCATATAAGGGAATCAGATTTTATAATAAGGCTTGGTGGAGATGAATTCTTAATAATATTTGTTAATTCTGATATTGAGCAATCAGAAAGAATTTGGAGTAGAATTAATGATGAATTTACTAGAATTAACCAGGAAGACAATCGAAAATATATAATAAGTATAAGCCACGGTATAGAAGAGTTTAAATTTAATTCTAATGAGTACATTGACGAGATTATTAATTCAGCTGATTCGAAAATGTATAATGAAAAGAGAATTATAAAAAGGAATTTTAAAGCTATAAAGTAAATAATTCATCTAGCATTAAATATAAGCTAATATTTTCTCAAACTGAGATAAATATTAGCTTTTTTATTTGTTAAAATTCTTTATAATATAGCAAACAAGAGAAAATTTAATTGTGTGTAAATGTTACTATGTGAAAAGTTCCAATACTATATTTCAGTCCATATACTATAATTATGATTATGTTATTAAGTGGGTGATGGGTATTACTAAATATTATAATGACTTAAATATAAATAAGCTGGAACTGCTAGGTGCGGGTACTCAAGGTAAGGTATATAGGATAGACAATAAAAGGTGCTTAAAGATTTTTAAGAGCAAAAAACAGTGCAAAGAGGAGCTTAAAACATTAATAATAGCCCAAGGAGACACGCATTTTCCCGTACTTTATCACTTTGGAGAGGACTATATTGTAAGGGAGTGCATAGAGGGAACCGAACTTAATGAATATTTATTAAGTCATAAACTTACTCCTGAGCTTATATTTAAGCTTATAGGACTTTACGAGGCTATGTTTAAGGTGGGCTATACTAGATTAGATGCGGCAATATTTCATGTTTTTGTAACTCCGGAGGGTGAACTTAAGCTTATAGATACTGCAAAAGCAATGAAAAAGGAAGCAGAAATTCCAAGTCTTCTTATTAGTGGCATTGAAAAAGCTGGATATAAAGAGGAGCTTTTTGATTTTTTGAAAAGTAACAGATCGGACCTTTATGAGGTTTGGAGAAAATATACAAGAATTAATTATAAAAAAATGAGCTAAAGTAACATTTTTAAGTGCTGCTTGCCAAGATAAGCGCAGGAGGTAGAGATGTTTTCAAAAGGGGATCTTCATATACATTCCACTGCATCGGATGGTGCACTAAGCCCAGAAGAAATAATTTTACTAGCAAAAGACAGACAGGTTGATACTATTGCTATCGCGGATCACAATTCAGTATCAGCCATAAATGAAGCTGCAGAAGCAGGCAATAAGTATGGTATCTCAGTAATTCCTGCTGTTGAGCTATCTACTAGGTATAACGGTGAAAGCATTCATGTGTTAGGATATTTTAGGGATAGGAGCTATGAAAGCTATAATTTTCAGCAGATTATAACACTTGTAAAAAATCATAAGGCTGTGGAAGCTAGAAAAATCATTGGTAGCCTTAGAGGCAGAAACAGTAATAATCATCTTTCAGTTTACGAAGGAATCCATTTTTTAAGGCTATTTGGAGCTGCTGTGGTGCTTGCTCATCCTGTTCGCATTTCAGAAAAAAACTTGCCAGAGCTTTTAGCTATGCCCTTTGACGGAATAGAAGCAAGATACTGCCTTAGTAGCGAGGATTCAACTAAATTTTTTATAGAAACAGCATTAAATAAATTTTCTTTTTATACTGGAGGCTCAGACTTTCATACCAACAAGATTAGAGATGAAAAGCACTGTATTATTGGAGAGCCATATCTTAATTCATTAGAACTTCAAAGGTTTCTTGTAAATTCTGGAGCCTTGGTGCTTGGTGCTGGTGCGCAAACCAGATGTTTATATAGATGGATTCCTTACTATTAGTATTTTTGGTGGTGAAATAATGAGATTTTTAATTTTCAGTGATTCTAAAGGGAAAGAAAATGGTATAAATGAGAAGGTACTGTCAAGGTTACTAAAGGAGAGCAAGAGACTTAGGCCAGAGCCTGATTTTATTATGCTCGGAGGAGACAATGTAGGAGGCAGCAGCGACATGGATATATATATGGAGCAGCTTCAAAGACTGAGAGCTTTAATAGATATATGTTATCCTGGCATAGCTCTGCTCCCTGTGATAGGAAATCATGAAGTGAATAATGAGCCTGCAGATGACAGCTATGAAAAAATATTTAAGAGTATTTATAATGATGTGCTCCCACATAATTGCCTTCAGGGTTACAACAATACTGTGTATTACTCAGATTATGGAAACACAAGATTTATAGTACTTAATTCCTTTCACTATGGAGAATTAAACAGGATTGGAGAGAGACAGCTGAACTGGCTTCAGGATACAGCTTCAAAGCCAATGAAGAATAAAATAGTTTTTGTTCACTCTCCTGCATTTCCAACAGGAGCTCATATGGGACACTGTCTTGATTTAAATCAAAGGGATAGGGATGCCTTTTGGAACATAGTTGAGAATTGCAATGTAGATATAGTATTTTCAGGCCATGAGCATAATTATTCAAGAAGAAAATGTGGAAGCGTTTATCAGATAATAACCGGAGGAGCAGGAGAGAAGCTTAAAGATAAATACAAGGATAAAAAGGGAGTTATAGAAGGTCCTAAAGCTAAATATCATTTTGTAGCTGTGGATATTGAGAACAGTGGATTAAAAGTGTCAGCAATTGGATTTGATGGTAAGCTTTTAGATGAATTTACAATGGATAAGTACTAATTGGGGCAGTTCTGAGTAACTGCCTCTATTGCTATTATATAGTTTGTAACACATGTATAATTATGGTAAAATATACTGATATATCTTCTAATTTAGTGCTAGAGGAAAGCCTGAATGAAAATCTATAAAGAAAAGATTTTTCCTAAGTTTTAGGTAGGATATTTATATTAGGGGGTGGCAATCAATGAACCTTAAAAGGTTAGTATATATGGTTACTATGCATAGGTCAAAAAAGTATATTGTTAATAAATATGGAGAAGCATTTTGGAAAGATTTTAAGCAAAAGTCTATGAGAATATTGAATAGCATTTTACCTAAGGTTCCAGATATAGGCAACAGCATATTTGCCTTTAACTATGAATTTTGCCCTGCTTATATATCTTGGTATAAAAGCTTTATGGAACTTGGATTAAGCAGTGATGAGGCGTGCAAAGAAATATGGAAAATGAATGAATGCTTAGTTACGATAATCCCAAGCTGGGTTCTGTCTATGTCAGTTGAAGCATACTTAGGCGGGTTTCGTAGAAGTGCAGCAAGGCATGAGCAAAGGATGAAGGAAAATAAGCTTCACCCCTATGATTGGAAAATTGCGTATAGGGAGATAGATGATAATACATTTGAAATTGATATAACAGAATGTGCAATGCTAAAGCTAAGTAAAGACTTTGATGCTCTTGGCATGTACCCAGCTATTTGTAGAATGGACTACCTTTTTTCACACTATATGGGCAGCGGTTTTGAACGTACTAAAACCTTAGGGGATGGTGATAGTTGCTGCAACTGCAGATATCATATGAGGGGAAGTTGTGAATGGGCACCTGAAAAGGGCTTTGAATATAGAAAGTAACTAGTTTATGCTCAATAGTTTTTTTATAGTATAAAAAGTGTTATAATCTTTATTGGAAAATAATTAGTATTAAAAATTCTTTAAAAAGTACGAGGAAATGTAAAATGGTAAAAAAATCATATGTAAAAAAGGATAAGGTTATAGAAGCTGCTATAAAAGTAGTAAGTGAAAAAAGCGTTGAAGAAGCAACAGTACGTGAAATAGCTGAGAGGGCTGGAGTGACAACAGGAACAATTTATCATTACTATAAAAATAAAGAAGAATTACTATATGATGTAATAAATCATTCAGTGCATTTTATATATAAAATCACCGAAGTTAAGGAAGCTAAAACCAAAACTCAAGAAGAACTTGAAGCACAGATTAAAAGTGAAGTTGCACAGCGTTTGTCAAAAATTGAAGAGCAAAAATTACATATAATGCTTATGAGTGATATACTTTCAAAGAATGGCGACATGAAGGAAAAGTCCAAAACAAATTATGAAAATATAATAAGAAAGTCTGCAGAGCTTTATTATAGTTCCTTTGGAGTAGAAAATGAAAAGCTTAGAAGATCAGTTATTTCAATATTGATTGCAGCCCTTGATGGAGTAGCTATACAGCAGTCATTGAGTGTTTTGCCTGAAGAACAGGAAAATTTTATTAAGATATTTAATGACTTTTTCGCGGAGAGTATTCCTCCGTTTTTAGAAAAGCATAAACTGGATAAGTAGATATAATTTTTATTTTTGAAGATTTGTATTTCTACGATAGTTTAAAAAAACGTAAAACAGCAATAAAATTATAGAAAGTATTGCTGTTTTTATTATGTTGAATATATATAAAATAAAGAAGAGGTGTAATTTAAATGGCATTGAGACAAATAAGATTGCAGGATGATGAAATATTAAGAAAAAAGAGCAGAGTAGTGGAAGTTGTTGATGATAGGATAAGACAGATTTTAAATGATATGGCTGATACTATGTATAATACAGAAAATGGCGGAGGACTAGCAGGTCCACAAGTAGGCATATTGAAGAGGCTAGTTGTAATAGATATGGGACAAGGACTAATAAAATTAGTAAACCCAAGAATCATTAATCAAGAAGGAACACAAGAAGTTGTAGAAGGCTGTTTAAGTATTCCAAACACTTGGGGAAAGCTTACTAGACCTGCAAAGGTAACAATACAGGCCCTAAATGAAAACGGAGAGGAAATTACTTTAACAGGTACAGGAGATTTAGCAAAATGCTTTTGTCATGAAATAGACCATTTAGAGGGCATTCTTTTTACTGATTTAGTTACTGAATTTTTAAAGTAATACTATAATACTAAAAGGCTATTCTACTGCTAAATGCATTGAGCAGTAGAATAAGCTTGTTGTATTTTTCACATGTAAATGACTTTTTTAAATATACTGCCCTATAGTTTAAATCCTTTTAATCTCTGTTTATATACTTCTACTGTTTCATCATAATCCATAAGAAGACCTTCTTCTTTGGCAAAGTTTCCAAAGCCTATGGTATCGCCTTTTAGTCTAGGCAAAAGCTGAAAATGCAAATGATTTCTTTTACCGTCGCATATTGTGCACATATATACCTTTTCTGCACCTAAAACTTCTTTATGGAGTTTAATTATTGCATCTGATATTTTTAATATATGTATTCCTAATTCAAGTGGCATTTCAGAAATATCTTCATAATGTTCCTTTGCTACTATAATCGTATGTCCAGTTGCTTTTGGGTATTTTTCAAATAAACATCTTACCTTCTCATCCTCATAAAAAACTAAACCATCATCAGGGAAAATATCTCCTGTTTCGAAATTATAGCAGGAAAAACATATACCTTTTTCCTGCAGCTCTTTTATTTTTTTGAATCTTTGTTTTAGTGCTTCTTTTTCGCCTTTGGATAATTGCTTAACGTACAAAGTAACCCCACCTTTTTACCGTATTAATCAATACATATCCTACTATAATAGAAATGTTATATTTTGTAAACCTACAATTTGGGTGTATTTTTGCAAATTTGAAGTATACAAATTTGATATACTTAACCTACCATTTATTGAGAGTAATTTATATTACAATAGTCAAAAAATATTAAAAAAATTTTAATGTAATTGTTTACTTTTGTAAAAAAGACAAATTACAAGGTTGACAAAGGTAAAATCCTGTTGTAGACTAAAAACATAATTTAATAAGACCTCACTTTTGCAAGTGAGGTAGAGGCGCGGTGTTTAACAGTCTTTAGTGGAGTATGAGAAGCTAAGATGCTAAGGAGAAGGAAATATCGCCGAAGTTTGTAATATTCTCAGTATTACATGCTGGGTCTGCAGTTAAGAACTGCAGGACTGTCTCAATAGACTGCCCGGTTTATTGAGTTGTGCTATCTCATATTGGGAAAGAAGGGGGATTAGGAGTAACTTTGTATATTTACGACCTGAGCTTGCCTCAGGTCTTTTTTGCGCAAAAAAATATCTAAAAATTCAAAAAATAAGGAGATAAGAATTATGAATAGAAAAATATCAGTATTAATAGCAGTATTTTTATCAGCAGTTATGCTGTTTACAGGATGTGGAAAAGGCAATGGTACAAATAAAGAAGTAAAGGGTGGAACTTTTAAAGTAGGTCTTGAAGCTGGATATGCACCTTTCAACTGGACTCAAAAGGATGATTCCAATGGAGCAGTTAAAATTGAGGGAAGCTCAGAGTATGCAGGAGGATATGATATAGAAATAGCAAAGAAAATTGCTAAGGATTTAGGAAAAGAATTAGTAGTTGTTAAAACTGAATGGGATGGTCTTGTACCTGCATTAACTTCAGGAAAAATTGATGCAATTATAGCAGGTATGTCTCCAACAGCAGAGCGTAAAGCAACAATTGATTTTTCAGATAACTATTATAAATCAAATTTAGTAATGGTTGTTAAAAAGGGTGGAAAATATGACGGAGCTACTTCTATTCAGGATTTCAAGGGAGCAAAGGTAACTGCTCAATTAAATACTTTCCACTATTCAGTAATAGATCAGATACAAGGGGTAGCTAAGCAGCCAGCAATGGACAACTTCCCAGCAATGAGAGTTGCTCTTCAATCAGGAATGATAGATGGATATGTTTCAGAGCGTCCTGAAGGCGTTAGTGCTGAAACTGCTAATTCAGCCTTTAAAATGGTTGAATTTAAAACTGGATTCACTACTTCCGATGATGATACTGCAATTGCTGTAGGTGTTAAAAAGGGCAGTGATCTAACAGCAAAAATTAATAAAACCTTAAGCGGAATATCAGAACAAGACCGTAAAGCTATAATGGATAATGCTATAAAGAACCAGCCAGCAGCTAAATAGTTTAATTTAAATTAAGTGCTGCATACTAAGGAGGATAAAGATGAGCTTTGATTGGGTAGTAAAAATTGTACAAAATAACTGGCAAATGTTCCTTCGTGGAGCTGGAATGACACTATATATTTCTTTGATTGGTACTATATTAGGTACTTGCATAGGATTATTAGTAGGAGTAGTACGTACTATTCCTCTTCCTGAGCGAGGGGTTAAAAAAATTATATTTAAGCTTGTTAATCTTATTCTGTCTATATATATAGAAATATTCCGAGGAACACCAATGATTGTACAAGCTATGGTAATTTATTATGGATCAGCTTTAGCCTTCGGAATAGATATGAACAAGGTATATGCAGCACTCTTTATTGTTTCGATTAATACTGGAGCGTATATGTCAGAAATTGTTCGTGGCGGTATTGTTTCAATCGATAAAGGACAATTTGAAGCAGCTGAGGCTATAGGTATGAGGCATATTCAAACTATGACAAGTGTTATATTACCACAGGTAATTCGTAATATTTTACCTGCAACCGGTAATGAATTTGTAATTAATATAAAAGATACCTCAGTACTTAACGTAATCTCTGTAACAGAATTATATTTCCAAACAAAATCAGTTTCAGGAAATAACTTCAGATACTTTGAAACATTCTTCGTTGCTTGCGTAATATATTTTGTTATGACCTTTACAATTACGAGAATTCTTCGTTATATTGAAAGAAAATTAGATGGCCCAGATAATTACATTATGTGTGGCAATCAAATGCAAGTAGAAACTGCTGAGGATGCTCTTCGCAGAACGAATAATAATGATGGACTAGCTTGTTAACGGGAAGGAGGAGAAAGTATGGAAAAAGTAATTGATATTCAACATTTAAGCAAATCCTTTGGAGCTCATGAAGTTTTAAAAGACATAGATTTTTCAGTAAATAAAGGTGAAGTAGTATGTATAATAGGTTCCTCTGGATCAGGTAAATCCACTCTTCTTCGCTGTGTTAACCTTTTAGAGAAGCCAAGCGGTGGCCAAATTATTTATAACGGAGAAAATATTTTAGATGATAAACATGATATCTATGCATATCGTACAAAATTGGGTATGGTGTTTCAACAATTCAACTTGTTTAACAATCACAATGTATTAAGCAACTGTGTTGTAGGCCAAATGAAGGTTTTAAAACGTTCCAGGGAAGAAGCTGAAAAAGTTGCTATGAAATATTTAAAGGTTGTTGGAATGGATAAGTTTATTAATGCAAAGCCAAGACAACTTTCAGGTGGTCAGAAGCAGCGTGTGGCTATAGCAAGAGCTCTTTCAATGGAACCAGATGTTATGCTTTTTGATGAACCAACATCTGCCCTTGATCCTGAGATGGTTGGAGAAGTTCTGAAGGTTATGAAAGAGTTAGCTGAAAGTGGCCTTACTATGCTTATAGTAACTCACGAAATGGGATTTGCTAAAGAAGTGTCAGATCGTGTAGTATTTATGGACAAAGGAGTTATTGCAGAAGAAGGAAGTCCAGAGCAAATCTTCAATAATCCAACTCAAGAACGTACTAGAGAATTTTTAAAACGAACATTACAGAGAGATAACTAAAACTCATAAAAAATATAAATCCATAGGTTAAAGAAATTTAAACTGCTCCTTGTTATTTAGACATAGAGCAGTTCAAATATAAGTTTAGTCTATGGATTTTTTCTTTCTACTGAAGCTATAAATGCTCAGTTAGGATAGCTTAAACAGTAATATCATCTAAGGAAAAGCTTATAATTTTTTTTAGTTCTTCGAGGCTCATTTCAACCTGATATCCAATTTTACCAGCACTGAAAATTATAGTATTAAACTTAGCTGCTGTCTCATGTATTGTTGTAGTAAGGCACTTTTTCATACCTATAGGTGAGCAGCCTCCGTGTACATAGCCCGTGATAGAAAGCAGATCTTTAGATTTTAACATCTCTATGGATTTTTCATTAACTGAGTTTGCTGCCTTTTTTAAATCCAGCTCTTCAGCAACAGGTATTAAAAAAACATAATACTTTTTTGACTTTGCTACTGTCACTAGGGTTTTAAAAACCTGAGCAGGGTTTTGGTTTAGCGCCGCTGCTACTTCAACACCGCTTATTGCATCTGTAGCAGCATAGCTGTGACTTTTATATTGTAGTTTTGCTTTATCTAGTAATCTCATTACATTTGTTTTGTATTCCATAGTATACCTCGACTGTAGTTAACAATAATTTTTATTCCTTTTCAGCTTCAAGCTGATTTTGCTGATTAATTTTCTCTTGTTTATTGTTAGAAATAATTCTTTGGATAACTTCCTCAATAAAAATGAAAAAAACAGTTCTTGACTTTTCATAAGGCTTTAAATCCTCAGGTTGGGGATATTTTGAAAGCCAAAATATTTTATCAAAACTTGAAAGCAATTCAGCATTATATTCCTCAACGATTAATAAAATATCATTTTTCTTCTCTTTAGAAAAGTTATGAATTTCTTCGAAGGATCTGAACTTTCCAGTTGCAGAAAAAATAACAAGAAGGCTATTTTCATCAAGCAGATTTTCAGCAGAAATTTCATCTTGTACAGCAATAACAAATTTATTTGTAGCCATGCGCAATTTGTATTCGAAATATTGTGTACAAATAAAGGATGGCCCGTAGCCAAAAAACACTATTTTTTCGTGAGAATTCATAATTTCTATAAATTCATCAACTATTGCTTCGTCAAAATCATCAATAAATTTCTTTAATCTTTCCAGTTCTTCATATGGCTTCTTATGAACTATTTCTTTTCCATACAAAAAGTCTATATACTGCTTATAATTATTAAAACCTAACTTTTTTACAAATTTAGAGATTTTAGATACTGAACACTCACAGACTTCAGCAGCCTGGTTAATTGTAATTGGTGGATTATCCTTTGAAAAAGCCTGAAGCTTTTCATAAATTTGCATTTCTAATGGATTCAGTTTGTTTATATTCACATTTATCATAGTTTTTAATAGATTATATATCTACTCCTTATTTTACTAAGTAAAAAACAGTTACTTGTATTTTGATTTTAGCACTTGTAAAAGTGTTAGTAAACCCTATAGATAAATTAAAATGAGAATGATTACAATATAGCGATGTGGAAAATTTTCCGAATAAGTAATGAAAATAATAAAAAAATAAAAAATTTTCCGAAAAAATATTGACTCTTGTCCATATAAATAGTATTCTAAAATTGTAGAAGAAATTAAGCAAAAAAAGGTAGGAGGAATATAGATGGATAAAGAAAAAGTATTAGTTGATTTAAAAAACATGTTGTTAGAAGAGCAAATCAATACAAATTATGATGATTTATATGATGCAGCAGCGGACAGATATAAAAAATACGCAAAGGCTAAAAAGGTATTAGATGTTCCAGTGCCTACAGCAATTGTATATCCAAAATCTGTAGTAGAGGTAAGAAAGCTTTTGGTTTACTGTAATGAAAACGGTATCAACGTAATTCCTAGAAGTGGTAAAACAGCAACTGAAGGCGGTTTAGAGAACTGGAAGGAAATAGCCATTGTCATCGATGGTAAAAATCTTAATAAGATCATAAAAATAGACCCTTATAATATGGAAGCAACAGTACAGGCAGGTGTACCACTGCAAGTATTAGAGGATGAGCTTAGAAAAATAGGATATACAGCTGGTCATTCCCCACAATCAAAACCAGTGGCTCAATATGGTGGACTAGTAGCAACTAGAAGTATAGGACAATTCTCCACTCTATATGGTGGAATTGAGGATATGGTAGTAGGTCTTGAATGCATATTCCCAGATGGACATGTTGCAAGAATTAAAAATGTTCCTAGACGTGCTGGAGGACCAGATATAAGACATATTGTTATAGGTAACGAAGGAACCTTATGTTATATAACTGAAGTCACAGTTAAAATATTCAAGTTTTTCCCTGAAAATAATAGGTTTTATGGATACCTTGTAAAAGATATTGATACCGGGATTAAGGTATTAAGGGAAGTTATGGTGAATGGATATCGCCCATCTGTTGCTCGTACTTACTCAGAGGAAGATGCAAGACAACACTTCTATCATTTTTACAAAGGTAAATGCGTTTTGATATTCATGGCAGAAGGTAATAAAGGCATGGTAGAGGCTATATCTAGTGGAATAGAAGAAGCAGTTGAAAAATACAAAGATGGTATTGTTGAACAAGTGGACAGCAAACTCATTGAAGATTGGTTTAATCACCTTAATTGGTCACAGCAAGATATCGATGATGAAGTCCAAGGAATGATTGATAATGATAAGCATGATGGATTCACTACCGAAATTTCAGCTAATTGGGAAGTGATACCGCAAATTTATTACAATGTTATTAATAGAATTAGAAATGAATTCTCCCGTGCAAATGACTTAACTATGTTAGGCGGGCATTCATCTCACAGTTATATAAATGGAACTAATATGTATTTTGTTTATAATTATGATATAAATTGTGCACCAGAAGATGAAATGAGAATTTATCACCATCCAATACAAACTATCATTGTAGAAGAAACCTTAAAGCTTGGTGGATCGATGTGTCATCACCATGGAATAGGAAAGTATCGTAATCAGTGGACAAAAGAAGAACATGGTACAGCATACTATATGCTAGAAAAACTAAAAGAAGCCTTTGATCCAAAGGGTATCATGAACTTTGGAACAATATTTCCTCAAGAAGAAGGAATAAAATATCAAAAATAAAAATTAGTTAAAAGTTAAATACTATTTGCGCAAATAGTTAATTAAATAATGAACAACTCAAATAATCTTTTATTTCTACAAGTGTTAAATCAAATCTTAAAATCTTAACTAATCTGTCCTTTAAGACTATACTTCATTTGTTTTACTAATTTATTGCAATTATAAACTTGGCTTGAGTAATAATTAAAAATAATCCTAATAAATGAAAGGGGCAAATTTATGAAAAATGATAATTTTAAAAGGTATTTTCAATTCATGCTAATTGTTTTAGCAGCAGGGGCAATTTATCCTATAATTTATTTAAAAACAAATTATCAAGAAACTCTTTTGCAGGTCTTTAATATGACTTTACCTCAATTGAATTCTATTTATTCTGTACTAGGAATTGTATGGGTAATTGGTTACTTCCCAAGTGGATTGATAGCTGATAAATTCTCTGCAAAATGGTTAATAGCTATTTCACTTTTTGGAACAGCAGCAGGCGGCTTTTGGTTTGCTCAGATTCCTAGTTCCAGTAATGTAGCAATTATTTATGGTATTTGGGGTATATTCTCTGTATTTACTTTCTGGAGTGCTCATATGAAGCTTGTTAAGCTGCTATCTACTAAAGAAGAAGAAGGTAGATTTTTCGGAATACTTGATGGTGGACGTGGTGTTGTAGAAGCTTTACTTGCAAGCTTTGCACTTTATATATTCACAAAAGTATTAGGCGGAAGTACAAATTTAGCAGATAAAAGATCAGCAATGGTTTCCATTATATATATGTACACAATAGTTATATTTGTAATTGCAGTTCTTGTTACAATCTTTGTTGAAGATGATAAGAAGAGTGCATATCAAAGTAAAACTAGTGGAGGTTCAAAGCAAAAGGTTACTCTAGCTGACTTTGTAAAGGTATTCAAAAATAAGTATGTTTATATAATGGGCGGAATTATATTCATGTCCTATGCAGTATATTGGACAGTTTATTACCTTGGAGGGTTCCTTCAAACAAATGCTGGTGTTGATGCAGTATCTGTAGCAGCTATCATGGTAGTTGTTCTTTGGATGAGACCCGTAGGTGGAGTTATTGGAGGCTTTTTAGCAGACAAGTTTGGAAAAGAAAAAACACTTGCTGGAGCACTTATAGGAGCTGTGGTTTGTCTTATATTAATAGCTAGTTTATCTGGTGCAGTAATAGGGAAGACAGGTTTCTATATTCTAATTGTAATAACAGGTATTTTTCTATATGCTATTCGTGGTACCTATTGGTCACTTCTTGGTGATGCAAAGATTGATATCAGCATAGTTGGAGCAGCTATTGGTTTCATATCTTTTGTTGGATACCTTCCAGACATTATTTTGCCAAAATTCAATACCTTCCTGTTTAATACCTTTGGAGGTAATGGCGGATATAATGCATACTTCATAGCCAGTGCAATAATGGGCGTTATTGGTATAACATTAGTAGCTGTCTTTGCTACTCTAAATAAAAAGGAAAAAGTAACTAATGAAAATAATTTGTCTGTGTAAGTTCGTTCCTGATGTAGATAACTTTAAATATGATTATGAAAAAAATGTGCTGGTAAGAGAAAATGTAAAGTTAATTCTTAACCCAGATGACGCTTGTGCACTGGCTTTTGCTCTAAGAATAAAAGAAAAGTATAAAGACACCTTCGTAGAAATAGTTAGTATGGCACCCTTAAGCATAATTCCTTATTTAGAGGATTTACTAAGACGAAATGTGGACAAGGCTACCCTTATTTCTGATAGATTGTATGCAGGCAGTGATACTTACGTAACTAGTAAAATCATAGCTAGGTATTTAGAAGATGAGGAATATGATTTTATTCTTACTGGAACTCATTCCTTGGATGGGGACACTGCCCACATCCCATCTCAAATTGCTGAACTGCTTCAAATTGCTCAGCTATCAAATATTGTAAAGGTATATGAAGAAAGCCTAGATAATGATAGTATTGTTGTTCAGGTTGACTGTGAGAAAAACACAACAAAATATGAAATAGCTCTTCCTTGTGTATTGAGTATAGGAAAAGAGAGTAAGTATAAATTACCTTTTATAAAATACAAGGATTTAGAGCTAGATGTAAAAGATAGAATATTAGTACTTTCAAATGAAGAACTAGGATTTTCTGAAAATGAAGTTGGCCTTGAAGGCTCCCTAACAAAAGTGAATAGGACATATACAAAGGAGTTTCTTAAAAAAGAAAAGGTAACAGTGCATAATGATGATGAAGGAATTGAAGTGGTGTATAAATTTTTAAAAGATAAGGGATTTGTATGACAATGAAAAGAAGTTTAATCTACTTTGATGAAGAGGATTTTCAAAATTCTATAGATTTTTTAGAAGTAGTAAGTCAAATGTATAAAGATATTGAATATGAAACCTATGCAGTTTGTTTTAATAATAAAGGGGATGCTGCTGTAAGCAAGTTTGATTATTTAATATCTGTTAAAGATGAAAGAATAAGGAACTATGATATTTCAAATATCACAAATTGTATAGAAGAATTGCAGAATAGCTATGCTTTTGACAGTATCCTTATACCAGCCACATATTTCGGAAGAATGCTAGCGCCTAGGCTTGCTATGAGACTTAAAGTAGGGTTAGTTGCTGATGTAACAGATATTAAAAATTGTAATGGCTTAGTGGAGATGGTGAGACCAGCCTTTAGTGGAAAAATTATGGCTGGTATAACTAGTAAAAACTGCAGCCCGATTATGATGAGTATTAGGCCAAATGTTTTTCATATTACTTCAGCCTTATCAAAAAACACTCAAACTATTAAGTTTCATCCGAGCACAGTAGAGGCAAGTAAGATTAGGCAGCTAGAAGTGAAGCAAAAGGAAAAAGCTAAGGATATAAGAGAAAGCAAAGTTTTGGTTTCTGGTGGCGGCGGCGTAATAGATAATTTTGAGCATCTAAGCTTGCTAGCAGATGAGCTAAATGCAATGGTAGCAGCTAGTAGAAGAATAGTTGATAGTGGTATTGCAACTAGAAGCATTCAAGTTGGTCAATCTGGAAAGACTGTAAGTCCCAAGCTATACATTGCACTTGGAATTTATGGTTCCCTTCAACATATAGAAGGGTTAAAAAATGTTGAAAATATAATTTCTGTAAACATAAATAAGGATGCACCTATTTGCAGTTTATCAGATATTGTTGTTGAAGGAGATGCCATAGAATTTATTGATAAATTAGTAAAAAAAATAAATGAAAATGGGAAAGAGGAGGAAAAATTATGAATATTACAGATTTTAACATGAATTATTTTTCTTTAAAGGGGAAGAACGCAATTGTAACTGGAGGTAACACAGGACTTGGGCAGGCATTTTCCTTAGCATTAGCAAAAGCAGGAGCAAATATAATGATGCCTAGTATTATGCCAGATGATCCTGAATTTAATAAGGTTATTGAAGCTGAAGGCGTAAAAGCTGTATACATGGAAGCTGATATTACAAAACCAAGTGTACCTAAGCAAATAGTTGAAAAATGTGTTGAAGTTTTAGGCTCAGTTGATATATTAGTAAACTGTGCAGGAATTTGTATTTGCAAGCCAGTTTTAGAATTTGGCAGAAGCGAATGGGATACTATGATGTCAATTAATCTTACAGCAGCTTTTGAAATGACTCATGAAGTTATACAGTATATGATTCCACAGAAGAGCGGAAAGATTATTAATATATGCTCAATGTTCTCCTTCTTAGGGGGACAATGGTCACCAGCTTATACTGCATCTAAGCATGGTATCGCTGGTTTAACAAAAACGTATTGTGATGAATTAGCACAATATAATATTCAAGTTAATGGTATAGCACCAGGATATTTTAAGACTAAAGCAGCAGAATTTTCAATGAATGATCCAGAAAGAAACAAATGGATTATGGACCATACACCAGAAGGAAGATGGGGAGATGTTGCTGATTTAATGGGAGCAACTGTATTCCTAGCAAGTGAGGCTTCTCACTTTGTAAATGGTCATGTTTTAGCAGTTGATGGTGGTTTCTTAATGAGATAGTAGAAATATAATTATTGCAAAACTAAGGTTTTTGTTTATGCAAAAGCCTTAGTTTCTAAGTATTTATTTAGGGAGGTATTGACATGAGCGATAAATTTATTGTTGGAGTAGATAGTGGTTCCCAAAGTACTAAAGTTTTTATTATTAACCAAAAGGGTGAAGTAATATGCAGTGCCAGTGAAGGTCTAAAGCCAATGATGGCAAGAGAACCTGGCTATGTTGAGCATCCGGATGATGATTTATGGGATAGCCTTAAAATAGTTTTTAGAAAAGTCATGAAGGAGTTTAAAGGTGATGCTAAGGATATAATGGGCTTGGGGCTTTGTTCTATTCGATGCTGCAGAGTATTTATGAAAAAGGATGGAACACTTGCTGAACCTGTTATGAGCTGGATGGATGTACGTTCTTATAAAAAGTATGAAGACCAACCTGAAATAGGTTACACTTGTCCGACTTCAGGGTATTTAACACATAGATTGACTGGAGAATTCAAGGATACTGCAGCAAATGCTTTTCAATGGCAATTCCCTGTAGATATGGATACCTGGGATTGGTCTAAAGATGATGAATATTTCAATAGTTTTAATATCCCTAAAGAAAAATTACTAGAATTGCAGATGCCGGGTACAATACTTGGATATGTAACTGAAGAAGTAGCAAAAGAAACGGGACTTCCTGTCAATCTTCCAGTTGTAGCTACGGCAAATGATAAAGCAGTTGAAGCTCTAGGTTCAGGTCTTATAGAACCAAACGTTGGATTTATTTCCTTGGGAACTTATATAGCTTCAATGGTATGTGGAAGCAAAAATGAGGCAGCTCCTTCAAACTTTTGGACAAATCTATCTTGTATTCCGAATAAATATTTGTATGAAAGTAATGGTATAAGGCGTGGAATGTGGCTTATATCTTGGTATAAAGGTATCATTGGGGAAGAATATGCAGCTAAAGCAAAAAGTGAAGGCTATTCTGTGGAAGATTATTTAGCAAAAGAAGCAGTTAATGTGCCAGCGGGTTCAGATGGATTACTTACTATCCCTGATTGGCTTGCTCCTGCAGATCAACTATATCGAAAAGGCGTTATCCTTGGATTTGATGAAAGACATACAAGAGGCCATATATATCGTTCACTTTTGGAGGGTATAGCTTTAACTTTAAAGAATAACTATGATGCAATGATTGATGAGCTAGGTATAAAACCTGAAAAGATAATAATTTCAGGTGGAGGCTCTAATAGTGATTTATACATGCAAATTTTTGCAGATATGTATGGGGTGAAAACTGTTAGAAATGAAATTAATGGTGCAGCAGCCATAGGAGCAGCAATCTGTGTTGCTGTGGCTACAGGTATGTATAGCAGTTTTGACGAAGCAGTTAAAAATATGGTAAAGCAAAAGGATGAATTTATCCCAAATGAAGAAAATCATAAAATTTATAATAAAATAAATTCCGAAGCTTATCGTGATTTACCGAAGCTTATGGAAGAAACCTTAAAAACAGTTTATAAGGCTTGTAACTAGTTTATGCACATATAAAGTTATACCTAGGGAGGAAACCTATGAAGCCTTTAATACTTGTTACAAATGATGATGGTGTTTACTCCCCAGGTTTATGTGCAGCTGCTGAAGCTGTACAAGACCTGGGAGATTTGCTTGTAGTTGCTCCAAGATATCAACAAACAAGCATGGGACGGTCATTTCCTAAGAGCAGCGATGTTGGAATTATAGAAAAGGTTAAGTTAATAATAAATGGATGTGAAATAGAAGCTTATGGGGTGCATGGTTCTCCAGCACATGCGGTATCTCATGGTATATTGGAATTAGCTTATAAAAAACCAGACCTATGTATCAGTGGTATAAACTACGGAGAAAATTTAGGGCTTTCTATTACTTGCAGCGGAACAGTAGGTGCGGCTTTTGAAGCTGATAGCTATGATATTTCGTCTATTGCTGTTTCTAGACAGGCAGATTTAAGCATTCAACATGCTAGTGATTATAAAAATATGGACTTTGAAGCTTCAAAAAAAATAATTAGGGAGCTGGCTGTTGATATACTGAAAAATGGGCTGCCTGATGAAATAAGTATTCTTAATGTTAATGTTCCAGATAATGCAGCTGCTAATACTGAGGTTAGAATTACGAAACAAGGCAGAAGCAATTATTCCGTATTCAAAAAACCGGAAGTAAGAGATTTTAGTAAGAGTTATGTATTAAGCTCTGAAATGGATGCCCATATTAACAAAAGTGATAAGAATAGTGACGTGTATGCAATTTATTTTGATAAAGTAATTTCTATTACGCCTCTGACTTGGAATATGTCAGCAAATACTAATTGGGGATTTAAAAGGAGTAGTTCGAATACTAACAATTAAGCGTAATAGAAGTATTACATTTATGGAAAAATACCATAGATGATTAGGAGGGGCAAAATAATGAAAAAGATAAAACCTATAGTTTTCTTTCCACCGGTTATTCTGCTGATTGCAGCAGTAATTATGAGCTTTGTAAATAAAGATGCCTTTGGAAAAGCTGTTAACGGAGCCAACTCATGGATTTTGGTTAATTTTGGGTGGTTATTTAGTTTGAGCGGAATTATATTTTTAGTAATAATAATAGGATTATATTTTTCTCCTTTTGGAAAAGTAAAAATAGGAGGCTCTAAAGCAAAGCCAATGCTTGGAAGATTTGAATGGTTCTCAATAACTTTAACTACAGGCATAGCTATTGGAATACTTTTCTGGGCAACAGCTGAGCCAATGTATCATTTAACAGCACCACCAAAATCATTAGGAATTGCACCTAATTCACCTGAAGCAGCAATATTTTCAATGTCAACTCTAATGCTTCACTGGACTTTTACACCATATGCTATATATACTATCCCAACAATAATATTTGCTTTTGTTTATTATAATATGAAAAAACAATATAGTTTAGGGTCTACACTATATCCATTAATCGGAGAAAAATCCTATGGAACAGGTGGGCAAATAATTGATGCTATCTGTCTTTATGCCTTAGTAGGTGGAATGGCTGCTTCACTTGGAACAGGAGTTCTAACAGTTTCAGGTGGACTTAACTATATGTTTGGAATTAAGAGTAACTCCACACTATGGCTTTTTGTTGATATAGCCATAGTTGCAGCTTTTGTAATTTCTGCTATTACGGGACTTATGAATGGAGTTAAAAATCTTTCTCAGATAAATACCTGGATTTTTATAGGACTTGCTGTATTTGTTTTTGTTGTAGGACCAACAGTATATATACTGAACTTAAACGTAGAGTCTTTTGCAAACTATATAACTCATTTCTTTGAAAAGAGTCTATTTACAGGTATTGTTGAAGGGGATTCCTGGCCACAAGGTTGGACAATGTTCTACTGGGCAAATTGGCTTGCTTGGGCTCCTATAACTGGGCTGTTCCTTGGCAGAATTTCTTATGGATATAAGGTTAAAGACCTTATTATGACAAACTTTATACTACCATCAGTATTTGGATTAGTTTGGATGTCCATATTCGGTGGAGGTGCTATATACTCTCAATTGCATGGTGTTCCAATTGCAGATGCCGTAATGAATAAGGGACCAGAAGCAGCGGTTTATCTTTTCTTCTCTAAGTATCCTCTGGCAGCCTTAATAATACCTATTTTTATATTTACTTCATTCTTATCTTATGTTACTGGTGCAGATGCTATGACTTCTTCCATGGGAGGTATGAGCACTACTGGTATATCGCCAGAAAGTCCAGAACCTTCAATGGCAATGAAAATATTCTGGGGAGTTCTCCTATGCACTGTATCTTGGGTAATGCTATCATTTGCAGGGATAGATGGAATTAAGATGTTATCTAACCTTGGAGGATTTCCATCCATGTTCCTTGAACTAGCTATGGCATATTGTATTATATTAGTTGCTAAAAATCCTAAAAAGTTTGATTGCTTTAAAGAAGATTATACAGCAGAAGGAAAGCCAAAAGATATTGAAGAATAAAAAAAACCAGGCATTAGCCTGGTTTTAGTTTTATTTATTAATTACCTTTATAATATAGCATACCTCATCGTCATTAATATCAATATCATATTCTGCTCCCAGTATGTTACAGGCTTCTCTTGCAGCGGCAAATTGCTTAGGGTTATTCAGCTTAAACTCTTCTACATTATCAAATCTCACCTTGTCGCCGTGAATACATCTATCCAGCATACAGCCCATATGAAGTATTAAGTCCATAATATTGTCCTTGTTGCTGATAGAATCATCTAAGCCCATTTTGATAATAAAGTTTTTAATATTTGCTACAGCTATTTTTGGATTCACAAATTTTAAGTACTGCTCCAGCATGTCCTTTGACAGCTCATAAACACTCTTGGATACATCTTTTTCAGATTTTTCACTAAGCTGTGAGCCTTGAATTTTTGTATCTAAGTATTTGGAGAACTCCTCTTTAAACTGTGAACTTAGAATTTTGTTAATTGGGAAGTAAGGTATACCAATATTAGGATTTATGCTTCCTACAAAGGCTAAAATATCATATTTGTCCGTAAGACTTTTTATATTATTTTTTACTTCCGAGTAGTTTGTAACTATAAGTTCAATATCCTTTTTATACTTTTCATCAAGATTTTGATTTAATATCTGTTTAGCCATCATGCCAGTGCCTTGCCCAGTTACGCATAAGGTTACAATAGCCTTTCTTTTTTCAGAAATACTTGCTGCTGGAACGGTATTAACTACTGCTAGAGAGTTATAAATAGTGTCTAAGTCATCACTGCTGTAGATTATTTTTCTAACAGCTTCTAGAAGGAGAAGGGTGGATATGTTAGCTATTGTTTTTATTTTTATAGAAGTTTCTTTTTCTAGTTTATCTCCAAAATTGCACAGAGAACCCATGTCTACTGCTAATAAAATACCATGTCCTTTATTTGCAGCTAAGGCAGTGGTCTTCAGTACATTATAAATGCTGTCAACGCTGGAATCTAGGGGCATGTCTATAGCTTTAACAATGTTTGTATTAAGCAGCTTGTTAGCTACCTCTGCCATGCTGGAAGCTGTGCTTTGGCCGTGGCAGATAACTACTATACCTATTTTTGAATCAATACAGGCATCTAATTTGTTATTTGCAAGTAATATAGACAAAAACCCTTTTTCATCCTCAGGGACTATAACACCAAAGGTATCACTGATTTTTTTTATTAGAACTTTTGAGGCATTGTACTCGCTAGGATATTCAGATCTTACCTTTAGTATATTGGAATTAACTATTGGCTTTCCTTCTCTAATTCTTTGTAGTAAACCATTTATGTGAAAAGCAAAGGCAAAAATAAACTTAGGATTAAGGCTTGCATTTAGTTCTTTTTCGGCTATATTTATTAGGTCGGCAGATAAATCCACTACTTCCTTTGGAATTACTTTGTATAGTGCACTCTTATTGAGACCTGCTGCGCTAATATTATTAAGCATACATTTAAAATGTTCATCAATTAAGGTTTCGATTTTTGAGTCAAACTGCTCACTATTAAGCTCAGAATCTTTAAGCTTCTTTACATAGTCATTTATCTTGTCGTAAATATTATCATTTACTTTTTCTGCATAAGAATAGCGCTTATTACCAGGGGATAAAACTAAATATTCATTAATCATATCCACATAGTTTTTATCGTTAATATTTATTTTATTATTGCTAAAAACATAATCAATTATGTCTTTACTAAGCATTTCGAATTCAATAGAAATGTTATTTTTATTTTTGATGTAATTTAAAAATGACTTTGCGCAAACTAGCTTTATCTCTGACTTAAGTTGCCCGATATTACCACCCTTAAAGGGATATAGAGCCAGGGCTTTTAAAACCTCAGGGGAAATTCTAATATCCTTGTTTAGATTTATGCACTCATAATAAAAGAGAGTTTCTATAATCTCCATCTTTTCTTCAATAGCCTTTTCTCTAAAAGAGGGCAGAGTTATTACTACAGGAATTCTCCTTAAAAAAGTTGTTAAAAGTGCTTCATTTGGTTCTTCTGTAGTGGCCGCAATTATCATCACATTGCTTTTATTTGTATTGCCGGATTCTCCTAATTTATGATACTGTCCTTTATCAATGAGATAAAAAAGCATTTCTTGTCCATCAGGAGGAAGTCTATGCACTTCATCCAGGAATAAGATGCCACCATTTGCCTTTGCTACTAAGCCTTCTTTATCAGTATTTGCACCTGTAAAGGAGCCTTTAACATGTCCAAAAAGCTCAGAAAGTAAAAGCTGTGGGTTATTAAAGTAGTCAGAACAGTTAAAAGCTACAAAAGGAAAGGAACCTTCATCTAAGCCTTTATTAACTTTAGCATATTCATACATGGAGGTGGCAAAGGTGCTTTTACCAACACCGCTTTCTCCAAGCAGTAAAGTGTGAAGCCCTTTTGGAGGGTACATAAGTGCAGCTTTAGCTTGTCCGATTTGATTTATAAGACTGTTGTTAGCACCAACTAATTGGCTGAAGGGGTCTTCAGAGACGTTATCTTCACTTCTGTCTGCAGATTCCTCAGATTTTAGAGAACTAAGTAAGGTCTTAAAATCTTCCAAGCTATATACAAGGTTTGTGCCTTCACTATTTATCAAATTTAAAGAAGCTAAAATAGCTTTTGGAAAAAAGGAAACAGGTCTAGAATTTATCTTGATGAGCTTATCCTGTTTAAAAAGAGTATTTAAAATAGTGCTGGCATTATTTCTAATAATATGCAGATCCTTTTCTATATCGCTTGTATATACTCCAAAATAATTTTGATTTTTAATGCAATCATTAATGTAGTCAAGAGTTAGTTTTTTAGTTATATAATCGTTTACTGCATCGATGTTTTTCAAAATATCACCTACTATTTTTTCTTCTTAAAGCTAGTGCTTTTAAACTTATCAAAGGCCTTAGGAAGTGGTATTTTTTTAGTGTACCTATCTAGGAATAGTGCTACAGCAAAGGCTATTACTGCTAGGTAAAAGTTTTTATATACTATTGACAGTATAAAAAGCACTAATGTAACAAATACGGAAATGTACCATAAAGCTATCTTCACAACATTCACCACCTTATGTTTAAAATTTTCCTTGCTATTATATTTATTTTTATCATAATATAATTAAATTGTAAATACAAATGCAATTTTATGAAATGTACCTGTTATTAACTATTATGCGGTGACGGTAATAGTTATTAAATTATTTTAATAAAAGTTGAAAGGAGCTTGAATTTACTATGAATAGCATTGATTTACATGTACATACCTATAATTCAGATGGAACAAATAGCCCTAAAGAAATTATTAATATTGCAAAAGAAACAGGATTGAGTGCCATTTCTATAACTGACCATGACAGTATAGAAGGCAATGAGGAAGCTAGGGTGGAAGCAGGAAAGTGCTCTATAGATTACTTAAATGGCATAGAATTTAGTGCAGACTATGGGGAAGGCAGACTGCTGCATATTTTGGGCTTGGGCATAGATATTTACAACCATGACTTTTTAGAGGTCTATAATGGAATTAAAATAGCTAGGGAGAAAAGTGTAGGAGAAATTCTAAAAATAATAAAAAGTAAAAATATTACTATAAGCATTGATGTGCTGAGGGACAGGTGCTTAAAGAAAAACCTAGACAGATATGACATCCATAGATACTTTATGGAGGAGAAACTATGCAGCAGTGCTCAAGAGGTATGGGACAAATATCTGGATCCAATTCCATACAAAAGAGAAGAAATATTAAGTGCAGAAGAGGCTATTTATATAATAAAAAAGGCTGGAGGCAGAGCTTTTTTAGCACACTATAATAAAAGTATTGGACTTGGTGGCCTCAGCAGAGCAGCTATGGAAAGAGAAATTAGGAATTTAATTGATTTAGGGCTTGATGGAATGGAAAAATACTATCCAAGCTTTACACTAGAGGATGTACAGTTTGCAGATTATCTTTTAGAGAAGTACAAGCTGCTGGCCTCTGGAGGAACTGATTTTCATGGAGGAAATAGATCTGACATAAGACTTGGAATAGGAAGTGGTGGATTTAATGTGCCTTATGCAGTATATAAAAGTATTTTTAATAGCATAAAAAATGGTTAAAAAGTTATGCACTATAGTTTTTTTAAAATTATAGTGCATAACTTTTTAAGTAAACATTTTCAAAATTCAGAATTGTAAACCTATGCACTAAAGTTGGCACGGTACTTGCTAAGAATATAGGTACAAAGAAAATTAGCTAAAGGAGAATGATACCATGGAAGAAAATGTAGCTTTATTAAACGAAGAATTAATATTAATGGATTATGGAGCTAATAACAAAGAAGAATTACTAAGGGGCCTGGGAACAATACTAAGAGAAAAGGGATATGTAAAGAACACTTATATAGATGGATTATTGGAAAGAGAAGAAACCTTTCCTACAGGGCTTAATACTCCAGGAGTAAGCGTAGCTATACCTCATACTTATGCAATACATGTTGAAAAACCAGTTATACTTATAGCTAAACTAAATAAGCCGGTAGTATTTAAAGAGATGGGCTCTGGTGAAAACGATGTAGAGGCTAAACTAATATTTATGCTGGCTATTAAAAACCCAGATCAGCAGGTTATAACCCTAAGTAAGTTAATGTCGATATTTTCAAAGGAAGAGACTCTATTAGAAATATATAATGCAAAAGAAAAGCATGATATATACCTTACACTTAAAAAGGTATTAGAAGAAGATAACTAAGATATAATTAAAAATTAATTATATAAAAATTAAAGGGAGGAAAAATCATGGGTAAAATTAAAAAAGTTTTTGTAGCATGCGGATCAGGAGTAGCAACATCACAAACAGTAGCATCAAAAATCGCTAGTATGTGCGAGGATGAAAATCTACCAGTAAGTGTAGAAGCTGTAGATATTAAGTCTCTAGAAAGCTTAATAGATCAATGTGACATATATGTATCTATAGTTCCACTAAAGACAAAGGATTGGGGGAAACCTACATTAAGCGGAATACCATTCTTAACAGGTATGGGAATAGATGCTGAATTTGAAAAGCTTAAAGAATATGTAAAAGGAAAATAGTAATTATCCAAAAACTATTAAAAGACTATAAAAAATATCTCCAAGAAATAATAGATTAAATCAAGGAGATAAAAATAAAAAAATACGTTATTTTATTTTATCACAAAAAAGAAAAAATATAAACAAATTTAGGGGGTAATATTAATGAGCGCAATAATACATTATATCCTTAACCTAGGTGCAGCAGTATTTCTACCAATCATTATGATAATCCTTGGTCTTAGTATGAAGATGAAACCTAAAAAGGCAATTATAGCAGGTTTAACTTTAGGCATAGCATTTACAGGAATGAGCGAAATCATAAACTTCATGTTTGGTGCAATAAGTCCCGCAGCTAGCGCATTTGTAAAAAATACAGGAATACAATTAAATGCCATTGATGCTGGTTGGGCTCCAATGTCAGCAATAGCTTGGGCATGGCCATATGCATTATTACTTTTCCCAATTTGCATAGGAATAAATATAGTAATGTTAATATTAGGCTGGACAAACTGCTTAAACGTAGACTTGTGGAATGTTTGGGGTAAGATTTTTACAGCAACACTAGTAGCAGCAGTAACAGGAAGTATTGCACTAGGACTTGTAGGTGCTTCAATACAAATGATGTTAGAACTTAAGAATGCCGATATTACTCAAAAGCAATTATATGAATTTACCAAAATACCTGGAATTGCATGTACTCACTGTATGACATTAACTGGTGTAATTCTAGCTCCAATAAATAGATTGCTTGATTTCATACCTGGAATAAATAAGAGCAATATAGATGCAGCTAAATTAAAAGAAAAGATTGGTGTATTTGGCGAAAACAGTGTTATGGGCTTTATAGTTGGTGCGCTAATTGCTATATTTGCAAAATATGATCTTAAAGGCATATTAAATACTGCAGTTCAAGTTGCTACAGCATTAGTACTTTTCCCAATGGTTGCTAAGTTATTTATGCAAGCTTTAGCGCCTATAGCAGATGCAGTTGGAGACTTCATGAAGAAGAAATTCAAAGATAGAGAGCTTTACATTGGACTTGACTGGCCATTCCTTGCTGGATTATCAGAAATCTGGGTTGTTGCAATATTAATAGTACCAATAGAATTAATACTAGCAGTTATAATGGCAAAAACAGGTTCAAACACAGTATTACCACTAGGTTCAATAATAAACATTTCTCTAGTAGTTCCAGCTATGATAGTTACTGGAGGAAACATTATAAGAATGATTATATTATGTACCTTAACAACCCCTATATTCTTACTAGTAGGAACAAGCTTTGCAGGAACAGTAACTAACCTTGCTAAAGCTACAGGAAGCATCCAAGTTCCAAATGGACAATTTATGAGCTGGTTCTCCTTCGAAATACCTGGATTAAGATGGGGACTTGCACACGGATTTAATGTAATTCATGGTGAATTCTTAGGAGTAGTAGTATTAGCAGTATTAGCTGCATGCTTCGTATTCTATATGAAGTACATGAAGAAAATGGATGAAAAAATAGAAGCATAAGATAAATATTTGAGACAAGCATTTTAATATAACTTGTAATTTTGAGGAGGCATACATTATGTTAGAAGAATTAAAGAAAAAAGTAGTAGAAATAGCACAGGAAGCAGATAGATCAGGATTATGCAAGCACAAGTCAGGTAATTTTAGTATTAGAGATAAAGAAACTGGATATGTAGTAGTCACACCTGCAGGCATAGCAAGAGAAAAACTAACTTATAGAGATATATGTGTAATAGATATAGATGCAAATGTAATAGAGATGGAAACAGGCCTAAGACCTTCTAGTGAAGTAATGATGCATCTTGAAGCTTATAAAACAAGACCAGATATAAATTCTGTAGTACACACTCACTCAAGATTTGCTACTTCCTTTGCAGTATTAAAAAAGGAAATTCCAGCAGTTGTATATGAAGGAATGTCTTATGGTGGAAGAATCCCAGTAGCTCCGTATGGAAGACCTGGTACAAGACAGCTTGCAGAAAGTGTTATAGAACCATTAAAGCTGTCAAATGCAATATTGCTTGAAAGTCATGGAGTAGTTGTTGTAGGTTCAGATCCAGACGACACACTTTTAAACGCACACTATGTAGAAGAAATCGCTGAAGTATACTTTAGAGCATTACTTATTAACGGAGGAAAAGAGCCTAATGTACTGCCACAGAGCGAGCTTCAAAGCTGGGCTTATCCTTCAGAAATAAAATTTGATAAAGTAAAAAGAGGGTAGTGCTATGAAGAAATTAATTAATAAACCAGAAGATTTTGCAAGAGAGACTATAGAAGGTATTATAGCAGCACATAGCGACAGCTTAAAAATGGTAAACGATAATTTTAGATGCATAGTAAGAGCTGATGAAAAGAAGCCAGGTAAGGTAGCTATAGCTACAGGGGGTGGCTCAGGCCACCTTCCAACCTTCCTTGGATATGTTGGATATGGATTAGCAGATGGAGTAACTGTAGGAAATGTTTTTGCATCACCAAGCGCAGAATGCATGTATGAAGTAGACAAAGCTATAGATAATGGAGCAGGAGTGCTTCACCTATATGGTAATTACGGTGGAGACATAATGAACTTTGGTATGGCTAAGGATATGGCAGAAATGGATGATATAGAAGTTGAAGAAGTGCTTGTAACAGATGATGTAGCTTCAGCTCCTAAGGGAAAGGAAGCAAATAGAAGAGGAGTCGCTGGTTTATTCTATGCATACAAAATAGCAGGAGCCTCTGCAGAAAAGATGCATAATTTACAAGAAGTAAAAAGACTAGCGCAAAAGGCAGTAGACAATACAAGAACTATGGGTGTTGCTCTTACTCCATGTATTGTTCCAGAAGTAGGAAAGGCTACCTTCTCCATAGGTGAAAATGAAATGGAAATAGGTATGGGAATCCATGGAGAACCTGGAATTAAGAGAAGTGAACTTAAGCCAGTAGATGAAGTTGTAGAAGTTATGCTAAATAAGATACTAGAAGACATGACATTTGAAAAGGGCTGCAGTGTTTCAATATTAGTAAATGGCTTAGGTGCTACACCAAAGGAAGAGCTATATATTGCTTATAAAAAGGCACACAGTATATTAGAGGAAAATGGTATAAAGGTGTATAGACCTTACATTGGAGAATTTGCTACTTCACTTGAAATGGCGGGTATGTCTATAACCTTATTAAAGCTAGATAGTGAATTAAAAGAATTATTAGATTGCAATGCTTACTCACCATTTTTCCAACAATTTAGATAAGCATAGGAGGTTAAAGCATGGAAGCAATAAAAAAACCATTTGTTAAAGATATATTAGGAAGCATAGTAAATGCAATGAATGAAGCAAAGGATTACCTTACAGAATTAGATTCAGCTATGGGAGACGGTGACTTAGGTTTAACTATGACTAACGGTTTTGGCTGCCTTTACAATGAATTTGATAAAATTGAAGCTACTGATATGGGCAATGTACTAATGAAGCTTGGAATGACTATGAATACAAATGTTCCATCCACTATGGGAACTTTGATATCCATATGCCTTATAAAAGGAGCAAAAGAAGCTAAAGGCAAAGAGGAGTTAACCCTTGAGAATTTAGCAGCTGTAGGTAGAGCAGCAGTAAAAGGAGTAATGGAAAAAGGAAAGACAAATCTAGGGGATAAAACCATGCTGGATGCCTTGAATCCTGCAGTAGAAGCTCTAGCTGAAGCTTCAAAAGAAGGGCTTAGCTTAAAGGAAGCCTTTGAAAAAGCATATAAAGCTGCTGAAGCTGGAGTAGAATATACAAAACAATTAAAGTCAGTGCACGGAAGAGCAGCTTATTATGGAGAAAAATCGCTAGGAAGACCAGACTCTGGAGCTGTAGCTGTAATGCATATATTTAAAGGAATAAGTATGAGTTTTAAATAATAAAAATTATAAAAAAGTGTACCAATTTTGGTGCACTTTTTTTGTATCTAAAGAGAAAGGTAAAAAATACAAGTTAATATATTTTATAAATATTGTTGACAAGAACACTCGGATATTATATCATGTTACCATGATGAAAACAAAAATGCTGTGATAAGAAATAGTAACATAGGCTAAGCTGACAGAGAGAAATCCTCATAGCTGAAAGGGATTTTGAGTGTAACTTATGTGAATGCGTCTTTGAGCACTGCTTCGAAATTAAAGTAGACGGCAGCGGGTACGCACGTTAAAGCGTTATGGTATGTATGTACCAGAATTAATGAGATAATATGATGTTTTTTTGTCATATTAATTAGAGTGGAACCGCGGAATATAACTTCTGCCTCTATGTTTTTAGAGGCAGGAGTTTTTTGTTTTTAGTCCAGATTTTTTCTTTTCATCGTATGCTTAGAAATAAGATTCTGTAGCAAGAAAAAAATAAGGAGGACAAACATGAAAGTTGAATCATTACTAATTCATGGAGGAGTTGATGGAGACAAAAGTACTGGTGCTGTAAATGTGCCAATTTATCAAACTTCTACTTACAAGCAGCCTAAATTTGGAGTTAATACAGGCTACGAATATTCAAGAACAGGAAATCCTACAAGAGAAGCTCTTGAAAAGCTTATTTCAGATTTAGAGGGTGGATATGCCGGATTTGCTTTTGGTTCAGGAATGGCTGCAACTACAGCGGTATTGTCACTATTTAATTCGGGTGATAAAATCCTTATTCCAAATAATTTATATGGTGGAACCTTTAGAGTAATAGACAAGGTGTTCAAGAATTTTGGGATAAGCTATGGAATAGTTGATACTTCAAAATTAGATGAAGTAAGAAGTGCAGTAGATGATAATGTAAAGGCCATTTTTATAGAAACTCCTACAAATCCACTGATGGATATAACAGATATTGAAGGAGTTGCAAAAATAGCAAAGGAAAATAATCTTTACACAATAGTTGACAACACTTTTATGACACCATATCTTCAAAAACCAATTTCTCTAGGAGCAGATATAGTTATTCACAGTGCAACAAAGTACCTAGGTGGGCATAGCGATGTAGTTTCAGGGCTTGTAGTTGTAAACAGTGAACAATTAGCTGAGAGACTTCACTTTATACAAAATTCAACAGGAGGAGTACTTGCACCATTTGATTCTTTCCTTTTGATAAGAGGAATAAAGACTTTAGCAGTAAGAATGGACAGGCATATTTTAAATGCTAAAATAGTTGCTGAATTTTTAAGTACTAGAGAGGAAATAGAAAAAATTTATTACCCAGGTTTTGTGAGTCATCCAGGTCATGGGATACAAGGGACACAAGCCAAAGGCTTTGGAGGGATGATATCCTTTGTGTTAAAGGATGGTTATGATTATAAAAAATTCCTTGAAAGTCTTGAACTTATAACCTTTGGAGAAAGCCTTGGGGGAGTAGAATCACTTGTATGCCATCCAGCTTCAATGACTCATGCAGCACTACCTTATGAATTAAGACAAAAGGTTGGCATTGTTGATAATTTAATCAGATTGTCTGTAGGTATAGAAAGTACAGATGACATAATAGAAGATATTGAAAATGCATTAGAAAAAATCAAAAGATAATAGAAAATTGGAGGAAATATCATGAAAAAAAGAAACATATTTATCAGTACTGTATTAGCAATAACTTTAGTGGCAGGTTTAGCAGGCTGCTCCACAAAAAACAACTCAAATACACAAGCTGCTTCTAAGAATTTATTAGAAACAGTAAAGAGTCAAGGTAAAATTCTTATAGGCACAGAAGGAACTTATGCACCATTTACTTTTCATGACAAGGATGGAAAGCTAACTGGTTTTGATGTAGATATAGCCGGTGAAGTTGCAAAACGACTAGGAGTTAAAGCTGAGTTTGTTGAAACAAAATGGGATGGAATGTTTGCAGGGCTTGATGCTAAGAGATTTGACATGATTGTAAATGAAGTAGGAATAAGACCAGATAGACAAGAAAAGTATGATTTTTCAGACCCATATATTGCTTCAAGAGGAGTACTTGTTGTTGCTAAGGACAACAATAGCATTACAAAGTTTGAGGATTTAAAAGGCAAGAAGGCTGCACAATCGCTAACAAGTAATTATGCTGATATAGCAAAGAAAAATGGAGCAGAAATAGTAAACTCAGAAGGCTTTAATCAATCCATTGATTTACTTCTTGCAAAAAGAGCAGATGCTACTATAAATGACAGTTTATCTTACTATGACTTATTAAAGCAAAAGCCAGATGTTGCTGTTAAAATAGCAGCACAGCAAAGCAATGCTTCTTCCAGTGGAATAATGTTTAGAAAAGACAATAAGGAATTAGTGGCAGCAGTGAATAAAGCATTAGCAGATATGAAGACAGATGGAACTTATGAAACTATTTCTAAGAAATGGTTTGGAGTTGACGTTTCAAAATAAATAGATGTGGTGATTATATGAATTTTGATGATAAAACTATAAGACTAATACAAATAGCAACAGATTCATTTTGGCCTATGTTAAAGGCAGGTCTGGCTTTTACTGTTCCAGTAGCACTTATTTCATTTGCACTTGGACTTATTGTTGGACTAATAACTGCGCTAGCCAGAATATCAAAGGTAAAGCCTTTGATTTCAATTGCAAAGTTTTATGTATGGATAATTAGAGGAACTCCTCTTTTGGTGCAGCTATTTATAATTTTCTATGGCCTAGCAAAAGTTAATATTATACTAGATCCACTTGTAGCAGCTATTATTGGTTTTACAATAAATGTAGGAGCATACAGTTCTGAAGTTATAAGAGCAGCAATCTTATCCATACCAAAAGGTCAATGGGAGGCAGCAGCATCAATTGGAATGACTCATACTCAAACCTTAAGGAGAGTTGTTCTGCCTCAGGCTGCTAGAGTTTCAATACCTCCACTTTTTAATTCCTTTATAAGCCTTATAAAGGATACCTCGTTAGCAGCTTCAATAACTTTAACTGAAATGTTTCAAGTGGCACAAAGGGTAACTGCTACTACTTACGAACCTCTTTTACTTTATGTCGAAGTAGCTATTATTTATCTAATGTTCTGTACGGTTTTAAGTGCTGTACAAAGCAGGGTTGAAAATAAGCTTGATAGATTTACAGCTAGATAGGAGGGGAAATAAGTGATTTCAATTAAAGGCTTATATAAAAGTTTTGGTGATAACACTATTTTAAAGAATATTGATTTAGAAGTTAATAAAGGTGAAACTACTGTGGTTATAGGCCCTTCAGGTTCGGGTAAAACAACTCTTTTAAGATGTATGAATTTACTTGAGACTCCTGACAGCGGAATTATAAAGATAGGACAAAATGAACTACGCTTCGATGGAAAATCAAAATTAAAGCAAAATGATATTATTACGCTAAGAAAGAACACAGGTATGGTGTTTCAAGGCTTTCACCTTTTTCCTCACAAAACTGTTGTGGAAAACATTATGGAAGGTCAGGTAACTGTTTTAAAAAGATCCAAAAAGGAAGCCTATGAAAAAGCCATGGTTTTACTTGAAAAGGTTGATCTGTCACATAAAAAAGATAGTTATCCTCATGAACTTTCAGGAGGCCAGCAGCAGAGAGTTGCTATTGCACGGGCAATGGCAATGGACCCTGAAGTTCTCCTGTTTGATGAACCTACTTCTGCCCTAGATCCAGAATTAGCAGCTGAGGTTACTAAGGTAATGAAGGAGTTATCAAAGGAAGGAATGACCATGGTAGTAGTAACCCATAAAATGAGTTTTGCTAAGGAAGCAGCTCACAAGGTGATTTTTATGGATCAAGGTTTAATTGTTGAAGCTGGTACACCTGAGCAGGTATTTGAGAATACAAGTAATGAACGTTTAAAGCAGTTTTTAAGCATAATAGACTAGCACACAATAAAGGAAGTTAGCACAACTTCCTTTATTTTTATGGCATAATATGGTATATTTGTTTGAAAGATGATTAATTCTAAAGTGTAGATAATAATGAATTTAATTATATTTTACGGGGGAATGAGATATGGATGAACTTAAATATTTGACAGAGTATTATAGCAATTATGATGAAGAGGGGCGCCTTGCATCTAAACATGGTCAAGTTGAATTTCTTACCACAATGAAGTATATAAATAAGTACATAAAAAAAGGAATGCGTATTTTAGAAGTAGGTGCTGGAACAGGCAGATATTCACTTTCACTTGCTGAAAAAGGATTTCGAGTTGATGCAATTGAACTTATCCAACATAATATTGATATTCTTAAGAGCAAAATTAAGGAAAACTGCAATATAGATGTTAGACAAGGCAATGCCATAGATTTGTCATGTTATAATGATGAAACCTTTGATATTACATTAGTGCTTGGCCCTTTGTACCATCTGTTTGATGAAAATGAAAAAAAGCAAGCCATTAGTGAGGCTATCAGAGTTACAAAAAAAGGTGGAGTAGTATTTGTTTCATATTGTATGAATGAAGCAACAATCATAGGGTGGGGATTTGGAAAAGGCAATATTCTGGACGCTATTCAAACTGGTATTGTTGATAAGGATACATATAAATGTTTATCTAATCCATCTTTACTTTTTGAAATGTATCGCAAAGAAGAAATTGAACAGCTAATGAAAGAATATGATGTTGAACATCTTCATTTTGTCGCAACTGATTTAGCAACAAATTATATGAGGGGTATAATTGATGCAATGGATGAAAAAATGTTTGAAACCTATTTGAAATACCATTTTTCTATATGCGAGCGTTCTGATTTAGTTGGGATAACTCACCACAGCTTAGACATTTTTAGAAAGAAGTGATAAATAAGCAGTTCAAAAACATTCTTAAAAATTAAGCAATGCTATTTAATATAAGGATATAACATATTTTAGCCTAATTTAATTTGTATATTTAATAAAAAATCTTCTTATAAAATACTATAAATAAGACATCTAAAAGTCAAAAAGACAAAACTTACTCCATAGTTATAAGTTAGAATGAATATTGTAGGGGTGAGAATATGAACTATATAGCAAATATGCAGCATGCTATCGATTTTATTAACACTAATGTCAATAATGAGCTCAATCTTGATGATATTGCAAGGCAAGCTTATATGTCCAGATCATACTTTTCCAAAATTTTTCGTATTATTACCGGTTATTCAGTGAAGGAGTATGTAACAGCATATAGATTATACCTTGCAGCACAAGATTTATTGATTACGGATAAGAAAATTATAGACATTGCATTTGAATATGGGTTCAATTCGCAGCAGACCTTCACAAAGGCATTTGTAAAAGCTTATGGAAAGCCTCCGGGAAATTTTAGGATGACAAAAACACTACTGATGCCTTTGAAACAGTTAAATTTATATTTTGATGGAGGTATGAATATGGACACCATTTTTAACAATGTACAGTTTATCCAAAAAGAAGAATTCTATGTAGTGGGTATTGAGGTAAAAGTTGACTACAACAATAGCGGCCATAAATGTATAAGGGAATTATGGGACAGATGGATCAAAGAAAAAATATATGAAAAGATACCTAATGCTGTTAATTTTCCTACAACAATGGGCATGACAGAGGATACAACTAAAGAAGATATGGCAATATATCGTATTTGTATGGAGGTTACAAACTTAGATAATATTCCGGAGGGGCTTATTGGAAAGGTCATGCCTAAAACTACTTATGCGGTATTTAGGTTAACCTTGGACAAATTAGTATCAGGCGAATTCTGGCAGTACTTCTATAAAAAGTGGCTTCCTGAAAGTGGATATGAGCAGCCTGGGGCTCTTTTGACACAAAGCGGTTGGCAGCAAACAAGTATGGCACAGATTGAAGTTTATAGCAACGTTACATGTGCAAAAGGTGAAGAAATAGAAATATATGCTCCTATTTTAAGATAAACAGAAGAATATATCACAGGATAACAAAATTTAGGCATCAGATGGGGTTAAACTCAATTTGATGCCTAAACTTTGTTATAATGATATTCTTTTCCTCCAGATTGTTGATGTCTTAAATGGACGCAAACCAATACTATAGTAGAATTGCTGTGAGGAACCGACTATAGCAGTTTTGGCGCCAAGTTCTCCTACCCGTTTAATACCTTCTAAAACTACCGCTTTACCTAAACCCATTTTTCTGTAATCCGGGTCTGTTGCTACAGGTTCTATTACTGCGTAACCAGCCTCAGCATCATACCACATACCACAATAGGAAGCAAAATTACCATCTGGAGCAACAGCGGCTACCTTTAAATTTAAGTCCACATTAGGACGGAGCATTTCTTCCTTAAATGATAAATCAAGTTCTTCTGAAAATTTAAATTCACCTTGGCCGTCAAGTTCGTGATTAAAGCCTTTCCATAATACACGTATATACTGATAGGCATCAAAGGTTTCCTTAATAGTTGTAAGATGAAAGCCCTTATCCTTATAATAGCTTTCTACTCACATATTTTTGAAATTATGGAGCGTATTATAAGGACATTGTACCATTATTTTCCTGAGTTATCAAAGATATTATAAAATTGTGTTATATGTTAAAAAGCTTGGTTCTGCTTAACGCTAGTAAATTCTAAATGTTTTTTTACAGCTTCTGAAGCTGCTGTGCAGTCATGAGTTTCTAAAGCTCTGCAGATTTCTTCGTGATGAACCTTAACTAAATCCTTATTAAAAGTGTGTATTTGAGAGTTTTCAATATATTCTTCAATTAAGGAGGATAGTGAAAACATTATTGTTGATATCAAAAGGTTTCCAGATGCTTCTGCTATTTTATAATGAAATTGCTTATCTAAAAAGGCACTAGCTTCAACATTTTCGGTATTATTTAATTCGTCTGCTAATTTTTTAAGTTCAATTATTTGTGCATTTGTAATTTTTTTTGCTGCTATAGCTGCTGTTTCAGGCTCCAGTATTTTTCTAAGTTCTAAGATTTCTTCGGATTTGCTTCCAAGGAGCAAGAAAACAATAGATAATGGCTCCAGTAGAGAATTTTCTAAGTTATCATTGATAAAATTTCCTTCTCCATGCTTAGCTTCAACAAGTCCAAGGGTTTCTAAAGCTCTCAATGCCTCCCTAACAGAGGTTCTACTTACTTGAAGTTGATCTGATAGATCTCTTTCTGAGGGTAATTTATCACCTCTGTTTAATTTACCTTCTTTAACAAGCTGCTTTATTTGCTCCATTACTTTTTCATAGATTTTTGTGTTTTTTATTGGATTTAACATGCATTTCATCCTTTCAAGAATTTACATTTTATTTTGATGTAAATATGAAATTAAATCGTTATAATTCTTTTCAGCTATATGCTTTTTTTCTTTTAGATTTTTAATTCTATCATGGTGAATATCTACATTTTCTTTAAAACTTGTAATTGCACTATTAATAGCTGTTCTAAAGAGAGGAATAGCATCGATTATTCTTCTAATACCGTAATAATATTCATCATCACTAATAGTAAAGCATTGAAATAGACCAGATGTAAGCCTTCCATCAGAGAATACATAAATATATCTATCGCTCATTTCATCTGACAAGTCTACTTCAATTTTATGCTTGTATAATCTGAAAATTACATCCCCGTCCTTTATGAAAATTGGGAATATGCTTGAGAAAAGTACTTCTATATTTACTTCTTCATCAGCGATACCTTCAAAATCATATTCATTAAGCTTAGAAACAATTTCATCAGTAAAAATGCTGTTTTTTATTTCTTTACCAAGCTTTGATTTTAACTTTTGCTCTTTTTCTTCAGTCAATATGTTATCAAGTGAATATAATAATTTACATATTGGATTTGTAATTTTCTTTGAATTATTATCACTCATAATTTTCTCCTTTCACCCGAAAAGTGGGTAACCTAACCATAGCAGCTTCCACTACAAGTTATCCGTAAATGCCTATAAGTACTTTAATGAAATATTGTAAGATATAAGTTCCATAACACTGGTGCTAAAAAAACGGTGATGATTCCTGAAATAGCAATAGTTATACTGCTCATAGCTCCTTCAGTTTCGCCTATTTCCATGGCTTTTGCTGTTCCAATAGCGTGGGAGGCTGAGCCTAAAGCAATTCCAAGGGCTACATTATCATTTATTTTTAATAACTTATACAAAAATGGTCCAATAATAGAGCCGATTATTCCAGTAACTATAATTGCAACAACTGTAATTGAAGGAAGTCCGCCTAATTGCTTAGATAGTGCCATGCCTATAGGTGTTGTTATAGATTTAGGTATTAAGGACTTTGTAAGTACATCAGAAAGTTTAAATAACTTGCATAAGCCAATAACGCAAGCTATTCCAGCTACAGCGCCGCTTAGAATACCAGCTAGAATAGGAAGTGCATTTTCTTTAAATAGAGTAAACTTTTTGTAGAATGGCAAGGCAAGAGCAATGGTTGCAGGTGCTAAAAAGAAAGAAATAACTTGCCCACCGTTATTGTAGTCACTATATTTAATATGAAATTTGGATAAAAAAGCTATTAATATTATTATCGCTATAAGTAATGGATTAAAAATTGAAAGCTTCAGCTTCTGCTTTATATAAACACCTATTTCGTAAGCAATTAATGAAACCAATACACCAAAAACGGGAGAACTAATTATATCTTTCATTTAGAACACACCTTTCTTAAAAATGTTACAACATAAGCGGTTACAATCCAAACTACAGCAGTAGAAATAATAATTATGACTATAAAAGGGAGGATTTTACCTTTTAAAATTTCAAAGGAGGTTATGAGTCCTACCCCTGCAGGAACAAACAAAAATGACATATGAGATATGAGAATATCACAGATATCTTCTATCATTTCAATTTTAATAATACGAAACTGGAGCGCTAGAAAAAGTAGAATTAATCCAAGCACTGTTCCAGGTATGGGTAAATTAAATATGGATTGTAGTATTATTCCTAAGAAATACACCATTAAAATAATCATAAGCTGCCTCAAGTATTTCAAAAAATCACCTTCTAGTAAAAATTACTGGTGTGGTGGTCAGACCAGCTATTTAAATTTACCACATATCTTGTATTAGTTCAACTAATAAATAAAAACGGACAAGTCTATGATTGTCCGTTTTACTATTCATTTTGTGTAGTTTTAAGATTTTTTATATAAGTTTATACATTAGCACTGAAATAAGTTAATATCTATTGTTTAACCTTTAAGACCATTAGCCTGTCGTTCCATATTTTCTATAACAATATCATGGATATCACCCAATGAAGCACAATACTCGAGCACTTCCCATGGCTTATTTGTGTGAAAATGTATTTTTATCAATTCCTCGTCTCCAACAGCAAGTAAGCAATCGCCTTGAAAGTTTTTTGTTATATAATCATTGATTTCATCTTCTGAAAGATTTTCTCCCTCTATTAATAACTGTGTATCAAATCTGTATTCTAGCATAATTAATCTCCTTTTATAATTATAATTCTTTAATACAAGAGTAATACACTTTAATATAGAAAGCAAAGTATTTTTTGAAATTATTTAAGTCCTAATAAGTTCTACATTTGATATGATTTTAAACCAACCAACTGAAGATATATATTAAGTAAGGCAGTGGCTAGTGATAGGTTATTTTTCATTAAGCATTCTTGCATAATCTTTAGGATTGGATAATAGATAGCCGCAGTGTTTATATCCTACTTTTTTAATAATAGCACTATATTTATATCTTCTTAATCTAGGAATACACATTCGTGCAGGTTCTTTAGTTCCATATAGAAAAATAATTGGCTTTTGAGCCGCTTCATCTAACTTAGGTAGTGAAAAACTATAACAGGCATGAGCTAAGTTTCTAACACTGAGCATTGTAATATGGCTGCATACTTGAAGCATATTATTGCCTGAACCCGGAAATAAACTATCTAATTTTTTAAGGGCATTTTTAGAATCTTTTCGTATACTATTGCAGATACCCCAGAATTTTTTGAAGGCTATTGTCTGCAGAAATGGACCAAAGTTAAAAAAGGGCCCTCCATCCAAAAATACTTTATTTATCTGCACTTCATTTCTCTTATATAACTCAAAAGCAATAATAGCTCCTAAGGATGTGCCAAGGATAAAATCTAAATTTTCAATATTATTTTGCTTCAAATAAGATAATATTTTATCTGCTTCATCTTCAAGGGACATAAAAATAGAATTCTCATTAACATCATGTCCGTCAAGTGTTGGGATTATGAGAAAATAATCTTCTTTTAAATACTCTGACAAAGCTTCAAAACTATCTGAAGATACAAACATAGCATGTATAAGCAATATTTTAGGATTATTAGGATTGCCAACAATTTTAAAGTTCACTCAATGGCCCCCTTTTTTATTCATAAACATAGCAAAGCTTTTATACATATATTCTTACAAAAAAACATACTAAATTGCAGTTTTATAATGTTCATTTATATATTGATTTACACTATTCCTTAAGTAGTAATACTGTTCCAAATTTGTATCTAAAAATGCATCTTCTCTGCTTGATAATATGTCTAAATAAATTGGTTCTTTTGAAAACTGTGATCTTGTTAAATCCAGTCGGTCATTTTCAATTTTGTTATAAAAGTGCCAGCCTTTAGGAGTTATAGTTTTTAATATGTCGCCACCAAAGAAATCATTAACGACTAATGAAGTTACACCACATTGTCCATTAGCTGGATTATCCTGTGTCCATTTTGAACTGGAATTGATCGACCAGCATTTATATAGAATATTTAAAAATTCATGTATACTCTGTTCAACATGAGCAGCCATTTTATCACCCCACAATTTTAATACAAATATATTATACCAGTATTTGTTACAAAATTGTATGTTTTTTGTAAATAAGAATTTTTACATAAGTTTTGGAATAAATAAACAAGATTATAACTAGAAAAGGATGGGCATTATGATTTATAATTAATAATAGGTGTGAGCATACAGCTAAAAGGGGGATAAATTAGTTTGGAAGGGGAGAGCAAACTTAAACTATTATATTTACTTGAGATTTTGGAAAAGGAATCTGATGACGATAATAAGCTTACAATAAGGGAAATAATCGAAAAGCTTGAGGCAAGGGGAATTAAGGTTGAAAGAAAAGCTGTAAGCAGGGATATTAAGCTGCTTATTGACCATGGTTATGATATAGTAAGCTATGGTGAGAATAGAGAAGGCTATTTTATGGCAAGCAGAAAATTTACTGTGTCAGAACTTAGACTTTTGATGGATGCAGTACTTTCAGCAAAGTTTATAAGCTTAAAACAATCTAAAGAATTAATTGACAAGCTTAAGACCCTCACTAGTAATGATTTAGCTAAGAAGCTTCAAAATCAGATGTATATAGATGAAAGAATTAAGACTTCAAATAATTTTGTATGTGAAAATGTAGATAAGATTAATGAAGCTATAAATAACAATAAAAAAATAGCTTTTCAATATTATAGTTATACACTTGAAAAACAATTTGTAGCCAGTCGAGATGGAAAGGAATATATTAGAAGTCCTTATAGTCTAGCTTGGTATGATGATAAATACTATATGATTTGCGGTCATGATAGATATGAGGACTTGTCTCATTTTAGAGTTGATAGAATGAGACATATAAAGATACTTGAAGAAAATAGACGAAACTTTAAAGAAGTTAGTGAATATAAGAATTATTTTGACACTGCAGATTACGTTAACAGGGTATTTAATATGTTTGCTGGTAAAAAAGAAACAGTAAAAATAAAGTTTCAAAGGGAGCTTATTAATGTAGTTATAGAAAAGTTTGAAGAAGAGGTTCAACTTAAAAAGCTGGATGAAGAGCATTTCGAAATAAGAGTTACAGTAAAGATAAGTGAAGGATTTTTTTCATGGGTACTTCAGTTTGGAAGTAGGGCAGAGATTACTGAACCCGTGAGTGTCAGAAATACTATGAAGCAGTATGTTGCTGAAATGTATAAGTTATATTAGCTAATAATTACTTGAAATTTGAGGTGGTAATATGAGTACTGTGAAGGTAAAAGATGTAGTAATTGGGGATGGAATACCTAAGGTTTGTGTTCCTATTGTGGCTAAAACAAAGGATAAAATAATAGAAGAAACTCTAAGCCTTAAGAATATTAATGTGGATATGATAGAATGGCGTGTGGATTTTTTTGAAGATGCACTTGATAATGAAAAGGTGAAAGCTGTTTTAAAAGAACTTGTTCCAGTATTAAATAATGTTCCACTTATATTTACCTTTCGCACCACTAAAGAAGGTGGTGAAAAGGCAATAGATACACTGGAATATATTCAGCTAAACAAAGCTGTGATAGACACAGGCTTAGTGGATATTATAGATATTGAAGCTTTTACAGGGGATAATTTTGTAAAGGAAGTTATCAGATATGCCCATGCAGCTGGAGTTAAGGTTATTGCCTCAAATCATGACTTTGAAAAAACTCCTTCAAAAGAGGAGATAATAAGCCGCTTAAAAAAGATGCAAGTCATGGGAGCAGACATTCCTAAAATTGCCGTTATGCCAAAGTCTAAATTGGATGTATTAGAACTATTAGAAGCTACAGTAATAATGTCAGAAGAATATGCGGATAGACCTATTGTTACTATGGCTATGTCAGGGTTAGGTGTTGTTAGCAGACTAACTGGTGAAGTGTTTGGTTCTGCTATAACTTTTGGTACCTTAAATAAAGCCTCTGCTCCAGGGCAAATTGGTGCAGAAGCACTATTCGATTTATTGCAGATGTTACATAAAAATATAAATTAACGTTTTGATAAGGGTTCATTAAAAAATGAAATCTTTATGTTTTAACCTTCAATTAATTCCATGATTTTATCTATAACTCTTTTGAAGTCCGTATCATTTAAAACTTCTATATCACAATAGCCTTTATATAAGTTGTATCTTTCTTCATATAGTTTATAAAGGTGGTTAATATCATCTGCCAAAAGAGGTCTTGTAGAAATATTGATATCTTCAATAATTTTTTCTATTGGGCGGTTAATAAAAATAATAATAGAGTGTTTTTGAAGGACTTTCATATTCTCTGATACCTTTACTGAACCTCCCCCAGTTGATATAACAGAAGGACAGTTTTCGCTAATTTCTTTTATTACTTCACTTTCAAGTTTTCTAAAGTAGGCTTCTCCATCTAGAAAAATTTCTTTAATAAGCTTATCTGTTTTTTTTTCGATATAATCATCTATGTCATAAAAGGAAAGTGACAACCTTTTGGCAACTTCTCTTCCTATGCTGGTCTTTCCGCAGCCAGGCATACCTATAAATACGATGTTTTTATTAATCTTAAGATTGCTTTTCATTCTATATCCTCACCTTCACTCTCTAGTATTCAACAGATTTTATATACAGATTTTTAGATAATTCTCTAAGCTTTTCCTTATCAATTATATATATTTTTTTATTTTCACACCTAATAACTGCTTCTGCTTCAAGTTCCTTTAAGATTCTATTCAAATGTCTATATGTTGTTCCTAAAAACTGGGCAATTTCTATATAGGAGGAATTTAAAACAATATAATCTTTATCTGTAATATGCTCCACTAAATAGCTGGATAATCTATTTATAAGTGGATACACCAAATTGTAGGAGCTATTATTGCAGACTGCATAAAATTTATCGCTTAAGCTGTTTATAATATAGTGCAAAAACTTTGGATTGTCCATGTAGTTTTTTCTTAGTATATCAGCAGGTACTGCAACTAGATAAGAATCCTCTATGGTTTCAATGTTACAGCGAATAGGAGTATTATTTATTAGTTCCACATCTCCTAGAGGATTAAAGTCCTTATAAAACTTTAGCAGTATGGACTTACCGTTTTCTAAAAGGTAAGATACCTTTATTTTCCCATCTACAAATAGATAATAATATTCCAGCTCAAATCCTGCTTTTAAGATAAATTCATTTTTTTCATAAAAGTGAAGCTGTGTATGCTTCAACATATCATTGTCAAAAATGCTTTCAATATCATTCTCAGCAATATAATAGTTTAAAAGCTCATTATTAAAAATTCTTTTCATAAATTCTCCTTAACCTGACATATGTCATGTGATAGTCCTTATAAATATATTATTTTATTTATAAAGTGATGTAAAGCAAGGGGGAATATATTATGTATAAAAACTTAGCTTTAATAAATGGAATTATACTTGCTGTTATGGTTTTCTTCAATGGAATGCTGGCAAGTAAAACAGGACCTTATATGAGTACCTTAATTTATCATGTACTAGGGCTTATGCTGATTATTATTGTATCTATTATAAAGAAAAACAAATTAACAAATTTGAGAAAAGTACCATTTTTACTTCTATTACCAGGTGTGCTCAGTGTTATAACAATACTTTTAAATAATATTTCAATACCTCGTATAGGAGTAACACTTGCTGTAGGGGTAGGGCTGTTTGGGCAGCTAGTGATGTCAAGCCTAGTAGAACATTTTGGTTTGTTTGGAATGCCAGTTAACAAGTTAAAAAAAGGGAAAATAGTAGGGTTATCAATCATTTCGCTAGGGATAATATTTATGATCACCATGTAAGAAAGAAAAATAGCAGAATAGACAAGGAAAACAAAAGGCAACTTAAAGGGAGGTTGAAAATTTATGTATGTATTCTTATCTTTTCTAACAGGAATAACAATTGTTATAAATATGATGCTGAACGGAAAGCTTGCACAAAGGGAAGGCATGATTAATGGGGTCTATATAAACTATATAATGGCTACTATATCGTCTGTTATTTTATGTGGTGTTATGCTTAAGGCTATACCAGATTACACTGTTATAAGGCAAGTTCCTATGCTATATTTTTTAGGAGGAATTATAGGAGTTATAACTACCTACCTTTTTAATATTATTGTGCCTAAAGTATCAGCAGTATATGTAGTTATCCTTCGATTTATAGGGCAGATGCTGACCAGTGCCATTATTGATTATATATTCTTAGGTATTTTTTCTAAGGGAAAGTTAATTGGAGGCATATTATTTCTCATAGGTCTTATAATTAATGCTATTGTTGATAATAAGTATAAGGAAGAAAGTACTAAGTTATGTAAGGAAGCTCAGTAAGAAAAATGTTGGAAGTATAATTTAATATAATTAACTAAAGCTTAGATATGCTATAATTATTAAATAAGCGAATTAATGGTTATTATTATTTTCAAAGTAAGAGGAGGATATTATGAACTACGAAATTATTATATTTGATGCAGATGAGACACTATTTGATTTCAATAAATCTGAAAGAACTGCATTTAAAAATGCTATGCTGGATTTTAAAATAGAATATGATGACAATCATCATTTGAAAATATATCATGAAATAAATAAAGCAATTTGGAAAGAGTTTGAGGAAGGACTTATTTCCCAGGAAAAATTAAAGGTAGAGAGATTTAGAAGGTTGTCGGAAAAATTAAATGCTGAATTTGACGAGGTGGAATTTTCAAAAGTATATATGAAGCATTTAGGCGACGCATGCTTTTTATTTGAAGAAAGCGAGGCACTTGTAGAAAGTCTGCACAAGGATTACAGGCTTGTAATAGTTACTAATGGATTAAAAGAGGTTCAGACTAATAGAATCAAAAGGTCTTCTATAGCAAGGTACTTTGAAGATGTAGTAATATCTGACGAAGTTAAGGTAGCCAAGCCAGATCCTAGAATTTTTGAAATTGCTTTGAATAACTTAAAGCATACTGACAAATCTAAGGTACTGGTGGTAGGGGACAGCTTAACCTCAGATATAAGAGGTGGAATAAATTTAGGGGTAGATACCTGCTGGTATAACCCTGGTAGGCTTACAAATGAAACTGAAATAAAGCCAAGCTTTGAAATATCTTCTTTGATGGAGCTTAAGCAAATTCTTTAGATGCTTAAGCTTTTAATTTTATTTTTAAATGACTGTAACAATAGTGCAAAAATAGGTATCTAATACAGTGAAAGGAGGTACTCATGAAAGAGTTTGGTGAACTTTACGGTTTATATTATAAAAGCATCTATAAGTATCTTTTTTATCTAACTGGGGACCATCATCTATCTGAGGATCTCCTACAGGAAACTTTTTTTAATGCTTTTAAAGCTATTGATAAATTTGAAGGCAGATCAAAGGTATCTACATGGCTTTATACTATTGCAAAGAATGCTTACTTAAAGGAGCAGAATAAAAGCAAAAAAACAGATGTGGTACTATCAGAGGAAATAATACTGGAGCAGATTGACTTGGAAATGCCTGAGGCTATCCTTGAAAGCAGGGATAGCGTAAAAGCTATTATTTCAGCAATAAGAAGGCTTGAAGAAAATTACAGGCAGGTTATTTTATTAAGAAGTATTGGAGAATTAAGCTTTAGAGATATAGGAGAGCTGCTAAATAGAAATGAAAATTGGGCAAGAATTACTTTTTACAGAGCAAAACTGAAGTTAAAGCAGGAAATGGAATCAAATCAATATTTGTTTTCAAAGGATAGCATGAAAAATACAGGAGGTAAAAGGTAATGAATGATATTAAATGTGAAATAATTCAGGATTTGATGCAGCTGTATGTAGATGATCTTTGCAGTGGTGAAAGTTGTAGGCTTATAGAAGAACATATAGGAAGCTGCAGTGAATGCCAGGAATTTTTAAAGATTCTGAGAGAAAAAGATCCACTAAGTGATGAGGTAGACATAGAAATTAACAGCAGCATAGAAGGAAAGCTGATTAAAAATATAAAAAAGCGTATGCTGCTTATAGAATTAATCTGCTTAGGACTTGGAGCTTTTGGAGGACTTTATACTACCTTATTTATTGACCAATTTAAAATGGTACTTATATACCCAATCATAGGATGTATAGGATATTTAATTGTTAAGAGGCTTTGGGCAACTCCAGTACTTATTTTGGGAGTAAGTTTGGTGGGCTGTATTTTTATGGGGAGATTTAGCGGAGTTATAATGCTATCCTTGGTAAATTGTTTTCTTACTCTTGTAGGATGCGTTATAGGCTATCTATTGAAAAAGATTTTTGAGAAACAGGGGGCTTAATATGAAAAAGATATTATATGGAGTAGTTTTAGTACTGCTCATTGGTATTATATTTTGGTTTTATACAGGGCTTAATGGAAATTCAATGAGTAAAGCTCAGGCAGAGAAGGATATGAAAGTTTATTTGCAGGAAAATTATCCTGATAAAGATTTTGAACTTGGCCCGGTAGGATATAGTATGAGTTTTGGTGGTTATATGGCTGTTGTTACATCAAAGAGTGACAGCAGTATATCCTTTAATTTAAGTTGGAGGAAAGGAGCTAAAGTTATATACGATGAATATATTTATAAATATTCAAAGGATGAAGCGCTGAGCAAAAAATTTGCTGATGAAATTACAGAAAGACTAAAGACTATTTTAAGGAGCGATATAAAAGGTTTTAATGATGTGAGCTCAGAAATATATATTAAAAAAGGAGTCTATAACAGCAGTGATAGCTTTAGAGTGGATATGCCTGAAAAAATAACAGTGTGGGTATATATGAAGGGGGATAAAATATCTAAGGAAGAGTTTGTGGAACGCTGTGTTAAAGCAAGGGATCTAATTGCAAAAGAGGGATACAAAATTGATACCTACAGCTTTCATTACAATACAAGCTTTGCAGGGGATGTTAAAGGGGGAGGACAGGAGCTATATTCTTTAGCCCTTGGAAAAAGTCTTTTAAATGCATCAAAGGATGACATATTAAAAAGCAATAAACTTAGTATTAATACAGGAAAAGGAAGAATGATTGCTGCTGATATTATATATAAAGGCTCAATTACATTATTTATCCTTGGTATTATTGGTGCAGGGGTTTTTATAGCTAGGAAAGAGAAAAAGGAAAAAGTGAAGTAATAAAAAAGTAGTTTCTCAATTAAAGTGAGAACTACTTTTTATTATTATGGAAAGTTTACTTGACATAGTGGTAAGTTATGGTATACTAGAGTTATGGAAAGTAGACTTTACATGAAAGGAGGATATATGTGAAAAATCGATTAGAAGAAATACGAAAGCTGAGAGGTATTAAACAGGAAGAGCTGGCAGCAGCACTTGCAGTATCAAGACAGACAATCGGTTCGCTTGAAAACGGTAGATATAATCCTTCAATTTTATTGGCATTTAAAATAGCAAAATATTTTAACATGAGTATAGAAGAAATTTTTATCTATGAGGAGGTTTAAAAATGAAAAAGAGTATATATTACATTACCACTATAATTGGATTATTACTTTTGGGTGTAGGCTTATGGCTTATTAAAGTTGTTATTGAGCCGGAAGGAATAATGAAAGCTTTACCATATGTTTTTGTAGGTGTTGGATGTGGCAGCTTTGGTCATGGTATGGGAAGAATAATCAGTAACAGAACTATGAAAAACTATCCTGAAATTAAAAAGCAAGTGGAAATTGATAAGCAGGATGAACGCAATATTGTAATTGGGAATATGGCAAAGGCTAAGGCATACGATATGATGATATTTATTTTTGGTGCTCTAATGATTGCTTTTGCATTAATGGGTACTGATATGGTGGTGATTATCCTTTTAGTTTGCGCATACCTCTTTTCTATCGCATATGGCATTTATTATCGATTCAAATTTGATAAAGAAATGTAGGCTTATATAAATTATGTAGATATATAAGTGATATAATAATAAAAAAGAATTAATGCACATAGGAAAGGAGCATTAAAATGCCATATATAAATTCAAAAGTAACTGTAAAATTGTCAGAAGAAAATAAGGAAAATTTAAAAGCAAAAATGGGTCAGATTATTTCAGATCTTCCAGGAAAATCTGAGGAATGGCTTATGGTAAGCTTTAATGATGGAGAAACTATCTATTTTAGAGGAAACAAAATGGATAAGGCTGCTTTTGTTGATGTAAGGATGTTTGGAAAGGCAGATAGACAGCATAAAAATAAAGTTGCTCAGATGCTATGCAGTCTTTTGGAAAGCGAAGTAGATATTCCTCAGGAAAACATATATGTAACCTTTAGTGAAGTTGAAGACTGGGGCTGGAATGGAGAGTTGTTTTAAGAATTAAAAAAAGTAGTTTCACACTTATAATTGTGAAGCTACTTTTTTCTTTAAGACTGCTATTTTTATTTCTGGGTTTATTTGGTAGAATGGTTTTATAATACATAGGGGGGATGATGATGAGTAAGGGTTTAAAGTGGACGATAATTGGAGTTATAATTATAGCGGTCCTTGGTGGAATTGCTTTCTTTGGATATGAATTTTTCAAATATAAACAGGATGTAAAAGTACCTGAGGTTAAAAAAAGCGCTGAGCAAATTGTTGAAGAAAATAAGTCTGAGATTAACAAGGTTGATAAAGAAAAGATTAAAGTTACAAGTAAAACTGATATTTACGATATTTTTCATAGGATGAGCAATACTTTAATTGTAGCAGAGGATGGCTTAATTTATGGGGAAATACCAATAAATGATGAGAGCATTAGCCAGGCAATGGCAATGGTAAATAGTACGGATTTAATTGATAAATCGGAAAAGGAAGTATTTCTTAACATACTAGATGCTTGGAAGCATAAAGACTTTTCTAATGGAGTACAAGCCCATAATTATGCCTGGAAGAGACTGAATGGACAGATAGGAAGAGCTAAGGAGCTTAGAGAGCAATACAAAACTAAGAAGTAGAATGTTTTTACAAACACTATAGATGGACTTTTGGTAATGTGTTTTAATTGTATATATAAGTAGAAAGGGTGGGGAATATATGAGAGTGGAGGCTTTAAAAAGCAATAGACTAGAAGAATTTATAGATTACTGCAGGAAGCATAGAGCAGAGGTTGATGATTCCTTTTTATATGATGAGGACTTAAGGGAGTTTGAACCAAATGCTGAAAATCCAACTTATATAGTTGTTGATGATAATGAGCTAATAATAGCTGCAGCTTCTCTAATAATTAATGAATATCACAGAAGAGGCAAGAAAGGCAGGTTTAGAATATTCCATTCTGAAGTTTCTGAGGCTCAGGTATATAATAAGCTGCTGGAAGCTATTTTAAGACATACAGAAGGACTAGGTAAAATTTTTGTGTTTATGCACACTGATGATAGTTCAGCAATAGAGATTATTGAAGAGCTTAAGTTTACTATAGAGAGATATTCTTTTTTTCTTGTGAGAGAGGATTTAGAGGTACAATCTTTCAAGCTTCCAGAAGGTTATGAAATTAAGCCTTTTAAAGCTGGTGAACATGAAAAAGACTGGTGTGAAGTTAGAAATCAAGCCTTTGCAAAACTTAAGGGTAGTGAGACACCTATTACACTAGAAATGGTATCAAAGATGATTTCAGATAGTGACAGTATAGAAGGAGCAGCTATGCTGCTTTATCATAAGGAAGTACCTGTGGGAGTAATAAGAGGAGCTTTAGATGAATATGAAGGGACTCAAACTATGAATATAGGACCTGTTGCTATAATTCCTGAATATCAGGGAAAAGGATTAGGCAGATGTCTTTTGAGAGCTATACTACGCTTTGCAAAGGATAATAATTTTAGAATGACAAGTCTTTGTGTAAATGGTGATAATGAAAGAGCAAAGTCACTATATTTACAGGAGGGCTTTAAGCAGGTAGAAGCAGTTGTATGCTATGATTATCATATAAAAAGAAGTAAATCCGAATCATAAATTGTTTATTTAGTGTTTAATATTAGATTTAAGGTTGTAATATATTTTAGAATTGATTACAATAGTCTATGGGAGAAAATGATTTCAATGCTAATCTACGATGAATCTATATAACAATTAACGAGGAGGATTTCTGTGAGTACGAATTTAAAGAGTTCCATGCCTTATGGACAACTTGGAATAATTGCTCTTGAAAGCTGTAAGGAACTAGGCGAAAAAATTGATCATTATTTGCTCGAAAAACGAGGAGAGAATTCAGAGGGTCCAGATACTTATCTAATTTCTATTGATGAGATAAGATTCTCAAACGGTGAAGGCAAAGTTAAATTAGAGGAGACAGTTAGAGGTAAAGATATATATATATTATGCGATGTAGGAAACTACAGCTGTACTTATGAGATGTATGGATTCACTAATCATAAGGGACCTGATGAACACTTTCAGGACATTAAGAGAGTTGTATCTGCATTAGGTGGCAAAGCTAGAAGAGTGACAGTTCTTATGCCTATGCTATATGAAGGAAGACAGCACAAGAGAAAGGGGAGAGAATCCCTAGACTGTGCATTAGCATTGCAGGAGCTTGAAAGACTTGGTGTTAAAGATATATATACCTTTGATGTTCACGATCCAAATGTTCAAAATGCTATACCTTTAGTTACTTTTGAAAATTTATATCCGACTTATGAAATTGTTAAAAGCTTTATTAGGCAGGAAGATATAGAAATAGATAAATCAAAGATGTTAACTATAAGCCCTGATACAGGAGCTATGGATAGAGCTATATACTATTCCAATGTTCTTGGACTTGATATAGGACTTTTCTATAAGAGACGTGATTATACTTCTGTTGTAAAAGGAAAAAATCCTATAGTCCAGCATGAATATATAGGTAAAGATGTTGAGGGTATGGATGTTTTAATAGTAGATGATATGATTGCTTCAGGAGAATCCGTTTTCGATATAGCTAGAGAACTAAAAAAGAGAAATGCAAAAAGAATATTTGTAGCTACAACATTTGCACTCTTTACAGAAGGAGTAAATAAGTTCAGTGAATTCTATAAAGAAGGATTAATTGATAGGGTTTACTCAACAAACTTGACCTACATATCTCCAGAGGCTAGAGAGGCTGAATGGTTTAGGGAAGTTGATATGTCAGAATTTATATCAACAGTACTTGACTATATTAATAAAGGAAGGTCTATTAGCCCATTAGTAGATGCAACCTATAATATTAAGCAGCTTTTAAGTGGTGCAGAAATTTTAAGATAAAACTATAATTTTTTATAAAAGCCAAAGCTGCAGGAATTAACCTGCAGCTTTGGTTATTTTAAAAATACTTTTTTAATAATAGAAAATATATCTCTTATTATACTTATGTAATCTTCGATATTTTCCTTTGCATCAATGGCAGATGCAGCAGTTTCTGTTACTACCTCAGATACAACTTTAATATTATCACTAAGTTCCACTATATTATCAGTAGCTTTAGGAAGTGAAGCTAGAACCTGATCGATATTCTTTTCATTTCTTTCTAGAATTCCATTTACATTGGATAAAACCTTAAATAGCTTCATAAGTGCCATTATAAGCAGTACTAAAGCAGCTGCTCCTAAAATAGCAAGAACACCTAATACTAAACTAGATACTTTTATATACATAGCATACCACCGTTATTCTTCAACTTCAGCTGGAACTTCGATTTCTTTAACTTCATCCTCTGCAATAGCCTCATCACAGCAGCAGCCTTTTCTAGCAGCTTTCTTTTCAGCTAAGTATTGTGATATCTTTTCTTTAGCTTCAACAACATTGCCCTTTGTCTCAGTTACTTTATTTTCAACATTGCCCTTAAATTCAACTGTTTTATTCTTTATATTTTCGCCTAGGTCCTTTGCAGTCTTTGCAATGTCTTCTTGAGTTTCTTTACCTGATTTAGGTGCTAATAATATTCCACTAATAGCGCCAACAACAACGCCAGCGGCAGTTCCTGCAGAAACCTTTTTAGCAAGTTTTATTCTTTCTCTTTTAGCTTTTTCTCTTTTTTTCTTTTCCATCATTTCAACTATTTTCATTTTATTTCCTCCTTGTAAACTATTTTCATGTGTCGATGCTTTATGAAATATCTTACATATAATAGCATATTATACCATGAATCTTGTTGAATTTATATAAACACATTTGCTATTTTGTTCAAATTTAATAGAAAATGTCACTATGTGTCTATAACTAAATGGATAATTAATAAAAAAAGCAAGGGAAAACCCTTGCTTGCTATTTTGAGAATACCTCTTTAATTATGGTCAATATATCCTTAATGATAGTAACGTAGTCGTTAATATTTTCCTTTGCTTTAATAGCAGAAGCAGTAGTGTCAGTAACAACTTCAGTAACTACCTTTATATTTTCACTTATTTCAGCTGCATTGTTTGAAGCCTTTGGCAGTGATATCAGCATACTGTTTATATTTTTTTCATTTTTTTCAAGGATTCCATTAAATCTTGATATAACTTTAAACAGTTTTATCAAATTCATTATTAACAGCACTAAGGCAGCTGCTCCTAATATTGCCAGAGCGCCATATGCTAAGCTGGATAAATCTATATACATTATGGCACCAGCTATTCTTGAATTTCTGAAGCTTTATTTTCAATTTCCGAAGCTTTTTTATCTGCCAAATATTTTGATATTTTTTCTTTTGCTTCATCTATTTTGCTCTTTGTTGCAACAACTTTATTAATAGCTGTATCTCTAATCTCAGAGGTCTTCACTGCTACAGTATTTACGGTATTAGCTATATCTTCTCTTGTTTCCTTACCTGATTTTGGAGCTAATAATATACCACCTGCACTTCCAGCAACTATTCCTGCTGCTGTACCTGCAGCTATTTTTTTAGCTAGATTAATTCTTTCTTTTCTTAATCTTTCTTTTTTAATATTCTCTAGTTTTTTTAATAAACTCATTTCATAAAATCCTCCTTTAAACTAGTGAGTAATTCACACTGTTTATGTAATCATAATATGAAGAAGTTCTAAATTTGGTAGTATATTTAAAAAAAGAACATAGGAAAAGAAGATATTTGGATTTGGAACCAAAATAATAACAAGGTTTGATTAAAAAATATCAAGGAGAACATAAAATTAGATTATTTTCACAAAAGTTTTATCATATATATAGGTTGTACTACAACAGTTGCGCTGATATAATTAAATTAATTAAAATATTCCGAATATTTAAACAAGTATTTCTGCTTTACTTTTTTATTACATTTCTACTTTATTTTTTTTATTGCATTTCATCAAGTTCTAGCTCAAAAAATCCATGGCTTTATTTTCATGTTATTTTAATCACAAAGAAAAGGAGAGGATAAATTTGTGTGAAAAAAATTGTTGCTGCAATTTTGACGAAAATGATGACAGATTCAGCAATATTAAGCAAATCATTAAGGAGCATAAAGCTGTAAAAGGTGCTCTCATTCCTGTACTTCACGAAACTCAAAGAATATACGGATATATACCTGAAAGAATTATGCAAGTAGCTTCTGAAGAATTTAATATTCCAGTGTCTGAGATATATGGAGTAGCCACTTTTTACTCTCAATTTGCCTTAGAGCCGAAAGGAAAGCATATTATAAAGGTTTGTCTAGGTACTGCCTGCTATGTTAAGGGCTCCCAAGATATTATGGATAGATTGTGCAGCCTATTAGAGATTCAGGTAGGAAAAACTACAGAAGATGGACTATTTACTTTAGAGGCTGCCAGATGTTTAGGGGGATGCGGACTTGCTCCTGTAATGATGATTGATGATAAAGTGTACGGAAAGCTTATCCCGGATGACGTAATTAAAATAATTGAAGAATATAAAGCTTTGGAATAAGGAGGCACAGCATGAAAACCATTGAAGATCTTAAAAATATAAAAAAAGCGACCTTTCAGAGAGTTAACCAAGGCACCAATAGAAAAACCACAAGAATAGTTGTAGGAATGGCAACCTGTGGACTAGCAGCTGGAGCAGAGCCTGTATATGATGCAATTGTAGATGAAGTTAATAAGCTTGGCCTTACTAATGTGGTTGTAGTGAAAACTGGATGTATAGGTGTGTGCAGATTAGAGCCAATAGTTGAAATTATAAAACCTGGGGAGGAAAAGGTTACTTATGTAAATATGTCTCCCTATAAAGCAAGAAGAGTAATTGCTAGTCATGTGCTTGTGGGGGCTGTTATGAAGGATTATACCATTCATGTTGTTCAGGGAAAAATTTTAAATGATTATAAAATAGAAAGCGACTAGAGGGGGGATATAAATGGATTTTTATCGTTCACAGGTATTGGTCTGTGGTGGTGATGGCTGCTGCGATCCTCACTCTGCAGATATTTATAAATTTTTTAAAACAGAACTTAAAAGGCATAATGTTGACCATGAAATTGAACTTATAAAAACTGGCTGCTTAGGGCTTTGTGAGCTTGGTCCTGTAGTTATAGTTTATCCGGAAGGAACCTTTTACAGCAAGGTAACAGTAGAGGATATACCTGAAATTGTAGAAGAACATTTAGTTAACAATAGAGTAGTAGAAAGACTGATTCATAAGGCAGAAGGGGATGGAAGAGTTAGAAATTTAAATGAACTTAGCTTTTTTAAAAAGCAAGTAAGAATTGCTTTAAGGAATTGCGGAATTATTGATCCTGAAAATATAGATGAGTACATAGCTTTTGATGGTTATAGTGCTCTAGGAAAAGTATTAACTACTATAACGTCTAAAGAAGTTATAGAGGTGATAAAGCAGTCTGGCCTTAGAGGTAGAGGAGGCGGAGGCTTTCCAACCGGGAAAAAGTGGGAGTTTGCAGCTGTACAGGATAATCCTGAAAAATATATAATCTGCAACGCAGATGAAGGAGATCCCGGCGCATTTATGGACCGTTCTGTACTTGAAGGAGATCCTCATTCTGTACTTGAGGCTATGACCATTGGCGGTTATGCAATAGGTGCAAATAAAGGGTTTATATATGTTAGAGCGGAATATCCTGTGGCGGTACAAAGGCTATATACAGCTATTGAACAGTCAAAGGAATATGGACTTTTAGGTGACAATATTTTAGGAACTGGTTTTAAATTTGATATTGAAATAAGGCTAGGTGCAGGTGCATTTGTATGCGGAGAAGAAACTGCACTTATGCAGTCTATTGAGGGCAAGAGAGGAATGCCTATGCCCAAACCACCATTCCCAGCTGTCAGCGGATTATGGGGCAAGCCTACAGTAATAAATAATGTTGAGACTTATGCAAATATAGTGCCTATAATGCTTAATGGGGCTGAATGGTTCAGGAGCATAGGAACAGAAAAGAGTCCTGGTACAAAGGTATTTGCACTAGGTGGAAAGATTACTAATACAGGTCTAGTTGAAATACCAATGGGAACTACTTTAAGAGAGACTATTTATGAAATAGGAGGAGGAATTCCAAACGCAAAAGAATTTAAAGCAGTGCAAACTGGAGGACCTTCAGGCGGATGTATACCTTCACAAAATCTAGATACTCCAATTGAATATGATACATTAACCGCTTTAGGGTCGATGATGGGCTCCGGCGGAATGATAGTTATGGATGAAGATAACTGCATGGTGGACGTTGCAAGATTCTTTTTAGACTTTACTAAGGATGAGTCTTGTGGCAAGTGTACTCCTTGTAGAATTGGAACAAAGAGGCTGCTGGAATTACTAGAAAAAATTACTCATGGTAAAGGGACTTTGGAAGATGTTGATGCCCTTGAGGAATTGGGCAAGGTAATTAAAAAGGCAGCACTCTGCGGATTAGGTCAGACTGCTCCAAATCCAGTGCTTTCGACATTACACTATTTTAAAGATGAATATGTAGCTCATGTAACTGACAAGAAATGCCCTGCTAAGGTTTGTAAGCCATTAATTAGGTATGTGATACTTGAAGATAAATGTAAGGGATGTGGATTATGCACTAGAAATTGCAGCCAGGGTGCAATAAATGGAAGGATAAGAGAATTACATTCAATAGATCCTGAAGTTTGCATAAGATGTGGTCTTTGCATGAGTGTATGTAAGTTTAGAGCAATAGTTAAGGTGTGATAGAGGTGCTTGGAAGGAGGAAAAATCAATGGAAACAGTAAAACTTAGAATAGATGGTATACAAGTTGAAGTACCTAAAGGTACTACAGTACTTGAAGCTGCAAGGTCAGTTGGAATTGAGATTCCTACGCTTTGCTTCCTGAAGGAAATAAATGAAGTAGCAAGCTGTAGAGTATGTGTTGTTGAAGTGGGCAAGAAACTCATAGGAGCTTGCACTTTAACTTGTGAAAATGGTATGGAAGTAAAAACTAACACTACAGATGTAAGAGAAGCAAGAAAAATGGTGGTAGAGCTTTTACTTTCAAATCATAAAAGAGAATGCACCACTTGTGTAAGAAGTGAAAATTGTGAGCTTCAGAAGCTATCTAAGGATTTAAATATTCGAGATATTAAATATGTAGGTGAAAAGACAGAATCTGAAATAGATGATTCTTCAGCTTCAATTGTTAGGGACGCTGAAAAATGTATTCTTTGTGGAAGATGCATAAATACCTGTAGTAAGGTACAAAGTGTAGGTGCTATTAATTTTTCTATGAGAGGCTTCAATACCAAGGTAACTGCCTTATATGACAGACCAATTTCTGAAACTACCTGCATAAATTGCGGTCAGTGCATAATGGCTTGTCCGGTTGGTGCTCTCTATGAAAGGGATAGTATAAAGGAAGTTTGGAAGGCTATAGCTAATCCTGATAAATATGTGGTGGTTCAAACAGCACCTGCAATAAGAGTAGCTCTTGGAGAAGAATTTGGACTTCCAATAGGTACAAGAGTTACTGGAAGGATGGCAGCAGCACTGAAAAAGCTTGGTTTTGATAAAGTATTTGATACAGATTTTGCAGCAGATTTGACTATTATGGAGGAAGGTACAGAGCTTATAAACAGGCTACTCAGTGGAGGAGCACTGCCTCTTATGACCTCCTGCTGCCCTGGTTGGGTAAAATTTGTAGAGCATAATTATAAAGATATGCTTGATAATTTATCAACCTGCAAGTCTCCAAGTGAAATGGAAGGCGCATTAATAAAGTCCTATTTTGCAGAGAAGATGGATATAGATCCGGAAAAAATAGTAGTTGTATCAATTATGCCCTGTGTAGCTAAAAAGTTTGAAGGTGGTAGAGAAGAACTGTCGAAGGACAGTATGAAGGATATAGATTATGTGCTTACCACAAGAGAGCTTGCTCAAATGATAAAGGAGGCTGGAATAGATTTTGTAAATCTAAAGGATGAAGAATTTGATAATCCCTTTGGAGAATCTACAGGTGCTTCTGTAATATTTGGAGCTACTGGAGGAGTCGCAGAGGCTGCTCTTAGAACAATCTTTGAAATACTTTCAGGAAAAGATATAGAAACTGTTAACTATACAGCTGTTCGTGGCACAGGTGGAATAAAGGAAGCTGCAATAGAACTGCCCAACGGCATTACCATAAATGCTGCAGTAATAAATGGACTCAATAATGCAAGGCAAGTTTTAGATGCTATGCAAAATGGTGAAAAGCATTATGATTTTATTGAAGTAATGGCCTGCCCAGGCGGCTGTGTAACAGGTGGAGGTCAGCCAATAGTCAATTCTAAAGTAAGAGAAAAGGTAGACGTAAAGGCTTTAAGAGCAAAGTCTATTTATGATGAGGACGAGGCTTTAACTATTAGAAAATCACACAAGAATCCGTATATTATGAAGATATATGATGAGTTCTTAATTGAGCCAAATGGACACTTAAGCCATGAATTACTTCATACGCGCTATGTGAAGAGAAGTAAATTCTAGAATTACTGCTTGAAAGTATAGTTTTAAGCTCATTACTATATCAATTCAAATTACTTTATATAGTTGTAACCATTGATATTGTACAAGAAAGGTATTTAGCAGCTTTTTATTGCTAAATACCTTATTTTTGTGGATTAGGACTATACTAATGTATAATTTAATGTATTTATTTCTTGTATTGAGAAGGTCTATATTATATAATTTAGTATATACAAAGCTAAAGTGTATATACAAAGAAGCGCTTTTGCTTAAGGAGGAAATATGCATGCTAATAAAAAACTGTAGAATTGTATATGAAGATAAATGTGAGAAGGGTGCAGTATCTTTAAATTCATCAAAAATTGAAGCTGTAAACCCTGAAGATTATATAGATGATGAGGTAATTGATGCAGAAGGACTATATCTAGCTCCTGGATTTATCGATATCCATATCCACGGGGCAGGAGGGTATGATACCATGGATGGCAACTATGAGGCATTAAATAATATTTCTAAAACTATAGTAAATAGCGGTACAACCTCTTACCTTCCTACTACAATGACTTGTGACATGGAGGATATTAAGAAAGCTATTTCTGCTATAGCAGAGGCTGTGAATAGAGGTACAGAAGGAGCTAACGTATTAGGTGCGCATCTTGAGGGACCATTTATCAGCCTTTTTGCAATAGGTGCGCAAAATCCAAAGTTCATTAAGTGGCCTTCAATAGAAACCTTTGTAGAAATAGTTCAGGACAAAATATCCTATATTAAGGCAGTGACTTTGGCTCCAGAAATAGAAGGTGCCAAAGAGCTTATAAAGTTTTTATGCAAAAATAATATAGTAGTATCTGCTGGCCATACGAAAGCAACTTATAAGGAAACAATCGAGGGGATAGAATGGGGAATCTCTCATGCTACTCATTTATTTAATGCCATGACCGGGTTTCAGCATAGAGAACCAGGAGTAGTAGGAGCGATATTTGATACTGATATAACTACAGAAGCTATATGTGACGGCATTCATATCGCCTATCCATCCATCAGAGTTGCACTAAAGCAAAAAACTACTGACAATATGATTCTTATTACTGATGCTATGAGCGCATGTGGAATGGCAGAAGGGACCTATTCACTGGGTGGCCAAGCTGTATTTGTAAAAGAAGGAGCTGCTAGGCTTGAAAATGGTGCTTTGGCAGGATCTATACTTACTTTAGATAAAGCCATCAAAAACGTTCTTGATAATACGAAATATGAGCTTTATGAAATAGTGAAAATGGCGACTAGCAACGCAGCAAGACACTGTGGGGTAGAGTATAGAAAAGGGAAAATAAAGGAAGGCTATGATGCTGATTTAGTTTTATTCGATGAAAATATAGATATTAAACTAGTTATAGTAAATGGAAAGATTGTGGTGAATAATTTAGAGTAAATATTAATGTATATATAAAATAATATTGTATAGACAATTTTAAACTGGTTATATATAATTAATATATAGTATAAATAGTTTAATGTTATTTTTTAAAAATTAGGGGGACTTAAAATGATATATGATAATATTAAAAACAGTGAAAGATATGAAGGGTTAAATATAAATTTCAAAAAAGCATTTGAATTTCTTAAGCGTTCAGATTTAAAAGACCTAGCAGCTGGTAGATACGAAATAGACAGTGACAATGTTTTTGCACTAGTTCAAACCTATGAAACAATGCATTTAGAAAGTAAGGACTATGAGGTTCATAAAAAATATATAGATGTGCAGTATATGGTAAAGGGTGAAGAAAACATGGGCTTTTCTCAAATTGACAGCCTAAATGTTAAAAATTCTTATAATGATGAGTCAGATGCTATGATTATGGATGGAGATAAGGTATTATATAAATTAAGAGAAGGTGAATTTTTTATCTTTTTTCCAGAAGAGCCTCACATGCCTGGAATAATGAAAGATGAAAAAAGAGAAGTAAAGAAGATAGTGATTAAGATAAAAGCTTGAAGTTTTAATATATATCTGGAGGGTTAAAAAATGCTTGATAAAAACTCATCGGTGCCAATTTATGTTCAATTGGAAGAGGTGGTAAAAGATAAAATTAAAAATAGAGAATATTTGCCTGGGGAAGAACTGCCAACAGAAAGAGAGCTTACAGAGTTATATGGTGTAAGTAGAATGACTATAAGGCAAGTTATTACTAATCTTGTGCACAAAGGGATTCTTTACAGGATTCCAGGCAAGGGAGCTTTTGTATCAAAGGAAGTAATAGAGAAAAAACTTGAAATTGAAAGCTTTAGTGAAGATATGAGAAAGAGAGGACTTGTTCCTGGAAGCAAAGTAATAGAGTTTGAAAAAGTTGAGCCTAGTGATGAAATAAGAGAAAAGCTTAAGTTACCTAAAGGTGAACAAATATATCTTTTAAACAGACTTAGACTAGCTGATGATGAGCCAATGGCTATAGAGTACTGCTATTTGCCGGAAAAGTTTTTCCCTAATATTATAAAATACAATATGGTTCATTGCTCCCTCTACACAATAATGAAAGAAGAATATAATATTCATTTTAATTATATGAAGCAAAGCCTAAAGGCAGCTAATCTTAATAAAAAAGAGGCTGAAATGCTGCTTGGAAAACCTAAAGGGGTGGGACTTGTTTCAGAAAGACTTATGTACAATATTGAGGAAGTTCCTATTGAATTTACTAAGACAATTTATAATGCTGAACGATATACCTTTAATATGGTTTTGTTTAATAATAATAATTAATAAAAGTGTAATTCCAAAACAATTATGGAATTACACTTTTTTATTTGTGGTATATGCAATTTATGCAAATTCAAAAGATATTAATGCATTGTCTATACAAAAATAAAAATTATATATACAATTTTTATTTTTGTATAGACAATTATTGAAAACGTTGTTATAATGTATATATAAAGTGAACTAATAAAAAATAGAAGCTTAAATTACAGAAAATTACGCAGGAATGGAGGGATAAAGTGCATAATTCAGAGGATGTACTAAAAGCTATTAGAGGTGGACTTATTGTATCATGCCAAGCTCTTGAGAATGAACCTTTACATAGTTCTCAAATAATGATGAGAATGGCTAAGGCAGCTTTAGAGGGCGGTGCAATAGGCATAAGGGCTAATTCACCGGAGGACTGCTGTGAAATTAAGCAGCATGTTGATTTGCCAATAATAGCAATTTATAAAAGGGTTTATGGAACAAGTAATGTTTATATAACACCAACAATTGAAGAGGTGAAGAAACTACTTCCTGCAAAGCCTGAGATAATTGCTGTTGATGCCACTAAACGAGAAAGACCAGATGGTAAAACTCTTGAAGAATTTTTAGAGGAGATAAGGAAAATATATAATGGTCTTGTTATGGCAGATATATCTACTTTTGAAGAGGCTGTAGAAGCAGAAAGGCTTGGATTTGATATTGTTTCAACTACTTTAAGCGGATATACTGATTATACCTTAGATAGACCAAGACCAGATATTGAATTAATAAAGAGATTAAAAGATACTTTAAATGTACCAATAATAGCAGAAGGAAATGTGGAAACTCCGCCTTTAGCTGCTGAAGCACTTAAAGCTGGTGCATGGGCAGTAGTTGTTGGAGGGGCAATAACAAGACCACAATTAATAACAAAGAAATTTGTTGATGCTGTTAAAAAAGTAGTATTATAAAATATTGTATTGTTTCAGAGGAAATAATATCAATATAAATAAATTATAAAATTTAAATTAGGGGGTTAAAAAAGATGAAAAAAATAAAAGCACTTACATTATTGCTAGCACTTTCAATGACAGCTTCTGTATTTTCAGCATGTGGAAAAAAAGAAACAGCAGACAATTCAAAAGCTGCGGATAGTAATAAACCTGTAGAAATAACTTGGTGGGATTATCCAAACTATCAAACTGGAACTGCAGGAGATTATGAAAAGAAAATAATTGAAAACTTTAATAAAAAGTATCCAAACATAAAAGTTAATCTACAAATGATAGACTTTGCAAGTGGTCCACAAAAGCTTAATACAGCAATTGCATCAAATTCAGCTCCAGACTTAGTTTACGACTATCCAGGAAGAATAATCGACTATGCAAGAAATGGTGTTATGGCACCACTTGATGATATGTTCACAGATGATTTTAAGAAGGATGTACCAGAAGCTATAACAAACTCATGTAAGTTAGATGGACATTATTACATGTACCCAATTAATACAGCACCAAACATGATGGTATTTAATAAAACGATGCTTGATAAAGCAGGACTTACAAATATGCTTCCACTTAATAAACCGGATAGATTATGGACAAATGATGAATACTATGCATTATTAAAAGCTATAAAGGAAAAGGTTCCAGGAATAGCAGCACCATCAGCAGTTTATGCTAAGTCAAGTGCTGGAGACCAAGGAACTAGACCATATATAGCTAATATGGGCGGAGGAGAAATAGTATCTAAAGATTTATCAAAATATACTTTTAACAGTGCTGGCAATGCAGCTGCACTTCAGTGGCTAGCTGATTCTGTTAAATCAGGATTAACTTTAAAAGGCGGAGAAGCTCTTGCATCTAATGATATGATTGATATGTTTTTAGCACAAAAGATTGCAGTTTCAATATTATATAACCCAGTATTAAAAGCTTCCAGCCAATCAAAGAAATCTTCTGCATTTGAAGAAGTATACGTTCCATATCCAACACCAAGCCTTTCACAAAAGCCATTCCTTGAGGCTTTTATTGGAGGTATAGGAGTATTTGACAATAAAGATAAAGACAAAGTTGCAGCAGCTAAAAAGCTTGCAGATTTCATAGCTAATGATCCAGCTATGTTTAAACAAAACTTAGTTTCAACTGGTGGTTTCTCAGTTAGATCCTCAGTTACTGGCTTATATAATGATGCTGAAGCTAAATATGCAGAAGGCATGATTAAATATTTAGGAACATACTACAATGCTGTTCCAGGATTTGCAGAAATGAGAACTTATTACTTCCCAATGCTTCAACAAGTATTACTTGGTCAAACAACTCCACAAAAGGGATTGGATGACTTTGTTAATAAGGCAAATGCTACGCTTACTAAAAAATAATTTTATAATATGGGGTGGTTAAGTCCACTCCATATAATTTTCACGGAGGTGGGTACATGCAAAAGATACAGAAGGCAAGCGCCGATGAAATTGTTATAAAGAAAAAAATAAGCAAATCAAATGTTAAAGAATGGATTTCTGCTTATCTTTTCCTTGCACCTATGTTAGTTTTATTTGTAACGTTTGTAATCTATCCTATGATTAAAGGTATATATATAAGTTTTTTTGATTATTCACTAAGAAATTTTAAGTTTATTGGACTTACAAATTATAAGAACATATTTCATGATCAAATTTTTATAAAGTCTTTAGTTAATACTCTAATAATAGTTTTGGCTAATGTACCTATTGTAATTTTATTATCCTTAGGTGTTTCTCTAATAATATACAAAAAGCCATCAGGAGCACGTTCTTTCTTTAGAGGGGTATTTTACTTACCTACAGTTGCGTCAGTAGTAAGTATCACTGTAGTATGGGGTTGGATACTTCACCCTAATTTTGGTATTCTAAATTATTTGACAGGATTATTTGGAATGCAGCCATTAGGATGGCTGGGAGATCCAAGAACTGCTTTAAAGTGTATAATAGCCATACTTGTAACTCTATCGGTTGGACAACCAATTATATTATATGTTGCAGCATTAGGTAATGTGGATCCAACTTATTTAGAAGCTGCAGAAATAGATGGTGCTACACCATGGCAGGTATTCAAAAACGTAACATGGCCTCTATTAATGCCTACTACATTATATATTGTTATTATAACTACTATAAACTCATTCCAATGTTTCTCTATAATTCAACTTTTAACTTCAGGTGGACCAGCATTTTCAACAGAAACTATTATGTACTTAGTATATGAAAGAGCATTCACCTTAAATCAGTACGGAGTTGCTTCATCAATGGGTTGTGTTCTTGCAATTATAATAATGATAATATCAATAATACAGTTCAAGTTCTTTGGAACTGAAGTTGAATATTAGGATTCGGAGGTGAATGTGTTGAACAAAATTAAGAAGATTTCTGCAAGTAAAGTACTATCTATGGTATTACTATTAATATTAACTATAATTTTCATGTTCCCATTCTATTGGATATTAACTGGATCTTTTAAACCACAAAATGTCACTGTTCAAATTCCACCACAGTGGTTTCCTAAAAATCCAACGTTCCAAAACTATATAGATCTTGCAAAAAATCCATTGTTCTCATGGACAATGAACAGCTTCTTTATAGCATTTGCTACTATGCTTGTAGTATGTTTGACTGCAACAATGGCAGGATATGCACTTGCTAAAAAGAGATTTCCAGGCAGGAATATACTGTTTTGGTTACTTATCATGGCTATGGCATTGCCAAAGCAAGTAGTAATGATACCTTTATTCACAATATTATCTAAACTTCATTGGATAAATACTTATCAAGCGCTTATACTTCCGGCAGCTGGCTGGCCATTTGGAGTATTTCTTATGAAGCAATTTACTACAGGATTACCAGGTGAGCTTTTAGAAGCTGCAAAAATAGACGGATGCTCAGAATTTAGAATCTTCTGGAGTATTGTTGTCCCATTAGTAAAGCCAGGAATAGGCGCGCTTGCTATATTTACTTTTATAAGTTCATGGAATGATTACTTTATGCAGCTTATAATAATAAGAAGTTCTAAAATGATGACTTTACCACTAGGAGTAGCATTATTACAACAAGAATTTACAACAAACTATGGTGCAATAATGGCTGGAGCAGCTTTAGCATCACTCCCAATGATAATTATATTTATCTGTTTCCAAAATACATTTACACAAGGTATTACAATGGGAGCTGTTAAGGGTTAAAATAAAGTAGAGGACGGTGTAAATTAATATGAATTTTAATAGAGATGATTTTAAAGGTATATTTATTGCATTCTATGCATGTTATGACAAAGAAAATAACATCAGCATTGAGGCTACAAAAAAGTTAGCTAGATTTTATGCTGAAAAAGGTGTAAAGGGTTTATATGTAGGAGGAAGTTCAGGAGAGGGATTTCTTCTTACTGTGGAAGAAAGAAAAAAAATGCTTGAGGCTGTAATGGCTGAGGTAGGATCAGAATTAACTATTATTGTTCACGTAGGTGCTGCAGCAACTAAAGATAGCATGGAACTTGCCAGACATGCAAAAGAAGTTGGGGCTCATGCGCTCTCTGCAGTTCCAAATGTTTATTATGGACTTCCTGAAAGAAGTATTGAATTACATTGGAAAAATATAATGGATAGTGCAGAGCTTCCATTTATCATATATAATATTCCTCAAACTACAGGATACTCACTTTCAAATAACTTATTAAAGAAAATGCTATCCTATCAAAATGTTGTAGGAATAAAAAACAGCAGTATGAGCACTTATGATATTCAGAAGTTTAAAGCAATAGGTGGAGAAAAACTATTAGTTTTCAACGGTCCTGATGAGCAATATATTTCAGGAAGAATTATGGGAGCTGATTCAGGAATAGGCGGTACTTATGGAGTAATGCCAGAGCTATTCCTAAAAGCTGAAGAATATTTTTCAAATGGCAATATAGAAAAAGCAAAGGAAGTACAATTCACAATAAATGAAATAATAGGTGAGTTGCTTTCATTCCCATCACTTTATGGCGCAGCAAAGGAAGTTGTTAAGCTTAGAGGTATAGATATAGGTACTACAAGACTTCCATTAGAACCTGTAGATGAAGCTGATATGCCAAGAGTGAAAGCACTTTATGAAAAAGTTGTTAGTTCTATAGAAAAGTTCAATGCTTAATGAAAATTAAATGCTATAAATAAAATGTATTATTCTATATGCTAATGTCTTAATCAAAATATATCCCTCAAAAATGCAGACAGATTTCCATATAGGGGAGTTTGTCTGCTTTAATTTTAATCTGGAAGGAGATAAACCAATGCCAATGTTAGATATGCCAATTGAAGAATTAAAAGAATATATGGGAATCAATCCATGCCCAGAAGATTTTGATGAGTATTGGGCTAGAGCGTTAAAGGAATTAGAAACTGTTGACCCATCAGTAGAATATATTCCAAGTAATTTTAAAGTTCCTTACGCTGATTGCTTTGATATGTACTTTACAGGGGTTAGAGGTGCTCGAGTACATGCTAAATGTTTAAAGCCAAAGAATGTACAAAAAAAGCATCCAGCTATAATTATGTTTCATGGGTATAGAGGAAACTCAGGAGACTGGGTAGAAAAACTTCCTTATGTAGCTATGGGATTTACTGTGGTTGCAATGGACTGTAGAGGACAAGGCGGATTGTCAGAAGATGTAGGAAATAATGTGGGAACTACTTATGGAGGGCACATAATTAGAGGACTTGAAGGCAGCCCAGATGACTTAATGTTTAGACATATCTTTTTAGATACTGCTGAACTTGCAAAGATTGTAATGAACATGGAAGATGTAGATGCTAATAGGGTAGGAGTCACAGGCTATTCACAAGGTGGCGCTCTGACAATTGCCTGTGCAGCACTAGAACCAAGAATCAAAAAAATAGCACCAGTTTATCCTTTTTTAAGTGATTATAAGAGGGTTTGGCAAATGGATCTTGCAAAGGACGCTTATGAAGAATTAAATTACTACTTTAGATTTTTTGATCCTCTTCATGAAAAAGAAGATCAGGTATTCACTAAACTTGGTTATATAGATGTAAAAAACTTAGCAAAATATATAAAAAGTGATGTATTATTTACAGCAACTCTACTGGATAACATATGTCCGCCATCAACACAATTTGCAATCTATAATAGACTTACTAGTACTAAAAAATTAAGAGTTTATAATGATTTTGGACATGAAAATTTACCTAGAACTAATGATGATATTTTCAAGTATATGTCAAGTTTATAAATATTAATTAATATAACATAAGACTAAGAAGCATAACCGATTAATTTATGAGGTGATATAAAGTGAGAATTTTGGCATTTGATATTGGTGGAACTGCGATAAAGATAGGTATTATTAATGAAAACGGACAGATTCTTGAGAGTAGTGAAATGCCAACTATGGCACATGAAGGTGGAGAAGCACTAATGAGCAGGATTTTGACTGTTATTAGTGAGCATAAGGATGTAGATAGAATAGGCATAAGTACGGCTGGACAAGTGGATTATTTAGAAGGAAAAATTATTTTTGCTTCCGAAAATCTTCCTGGATGGACAGGAATGGAAATAAAGAAAAGAATTGAAGATGCATTTAACATACCTACTATTGTAGAAAATGATGTAAATGCAGCAGCTATAGGGGAAGCCTACTATGGTGCTGGTACTAATGCTAAAAGCTTTTTATGCCTTGCCTATGGTACCGGCATTGGCGGAGCCATAATAGAAAATGGAGAGATATACAGAGGAGCCTATGGTTCTGCTGGTGAATTTGGCCATATAGTTACACATGTTGGAGGAAAGGACTGCACTTGTGGAGCAAGGGGATGCTATGAAGCCTATGCATCTACTACAGCCTTAGTAAAAAGGGTTAAACAAGAGATAACTTTAAATGAGGTAAATGGCAGGGTAATTTTTAACCTTGTTAATGATGGTAATGAACATGTTAAAAAAATAGTTGACGAGTGGATTTTTGAAATAATAATGGGACTCATAAATCTAGTTCATGTATTTAATCCTTCCCTTATAGTACTAGGAGGAGGAATTATGGAACAACCATATATAATAAAATATATCCAAGATAACCTTCCAAGGTTTGTAATGCCAAATTACAGAAAGGTTATTATTAAAGCTGCAGAGATTGGTAACAATGCTGGTATTCTAGGTGCAGCTCACCTTGCAATGAAAATATAGTAAGTACTCAAAAATGGAAGCTTAAATGGCTTCCATTTTTAATTATTAACAAATAGCAAGATTCTTTTATATAGCATCAAATCTAAATTCTATTACCATTTTTGAGGACTTTTGCTTATTATCAGCAGCTCTTAGTGCATCATAGGTGGAACTGTTACCGCCATTCATTCTCCAATATGCTCATTTCATATAAGCTCCAATATTGGTCACCAATTTTTCTTATATCTCTAAGCAGTCCGTCCTTCTTAAAACCGGCCTTTTCATAGCAAGCAATGGCACTTTTATTGAAATCAAATACTCCCAGGCTAACTCTGTGCAATTTTAAATCCTCAAAGGCAATACGAAGTACTTCTTCAATCATTTTTACTCCTAAACCTTGTCCTCTTACACTAGGATCTCCCAGCAGAACTCTACCTATTCGTGCAGAATTATTCTTCCTATCTAGATTAGCCAAGGATACATGTCCTATGGTTTTGCCTGTACTTGTTAAAACAGCTTTGTAGATAAAAATATTAGAATCCTCGGTGTTTGCCTCATTGATATAGTTATTTAGCTGACTTTCATCTAGTGGATAGGTAAAAGATGGTCCGCTCCACTGCATCAGGAATTCTGGAGAACCAGACCATTCAATCAGCTGCTTAAAATCTGACTGCTCAAAATATTTTAATTCTATCATAATAACTCCACCTTTTAATCTTAATTATTTATAAACATAAAAGCCTACATATGCAGGCAAGATAACATGTTTTCAACTGCATCATCTATGTTTTTATTATCTTTACCATCAATCCACTTGTCCTCAATAATAACATATCTGCAATCATTATTTTTATATTTTAAGTAGCTGTAGATTATGTGAGCTTCATCTAGCTCTTCTTTGCTGAGTTTGGTGAAACCATCAGAAGCTGCATCACAAAAATAGTGGTTAATCTTCTCTAGAATATCTAGTTTAAAGCTGTGGTGATTATCCTTGTTAAAAGAATATTTTTCACTGAAGAGAACTTTGCTTTTCTTTATAAGGAACAGCTTTACCATATTTTCATTAAGCTTTTCCAGTAAAACTATATTTTTATTTTCTTCCGTAAATTCTATTACTTTTTCATTACTCAGTATGGAGTATATTGCTCCTATATAATCTCTTAGCTTTGCAGCAGCTTCAAAATCAAATTTTTCCGCAGCTTCAAGCATTTTAATTTCCATTTCATTAAGAATACTGTTATCTGAGCTATTAAGTAAAGCTATAACTTTTTCAATTATCTTGAGATATTCACCTTCAGCAGAGCTATCCAAACAAGTTCCGATGCATAAGCCTAGCGAATAATTTAAGCAGGAAGCATTCTTTGTTGTAGGATTATTGCAAGGAATTTTGCAGACATTTTTTATACCTTCAATAGCTCTGTCTACAGTATTTTTATTTGTATATGGGCCAAAATAAAGATTGTCATCATCTGAAGCATATTGGTGACTTAACGAAATAATTGGATACTTTTCATTTATAGTTATTTTTATATAGGTATAAGCAAGAGGGCTTTTCATTTTTCTATTATATATAGGCTTTATTTCTTGTATGAGCTTGCATTCAAGCATAAAGGCCTCAAATTCTGTATCAGTAAGTATATATTGAAAATCACTTATATTTTTAACAAGCTTTACGACCTTTGGAGAATGAGTCTTAGAGTTTATAAAATAAGAACCAACTCTACTCTTTAGGTTTTTGGACTTTCCTACATAGATAATTGTATCAAGGGAATCTTTCATCAGGTATACTCCAGGTGAGGATGGAAGCTCTTTTACTTTTGTTTTTAAATCCATTTTTTTCTCCTTAAAGTAGATTATATTTATTTTAACACGATATTGTTTATAAGTTCAATTGACAGACTATGTTAATTATTTTTAAAACTTGTTTTGCATACTATCACAATGTACTACAATGAATATAAATATATTAGAAAGGGGTGAGCTATAGGGTGGTACCAGGAACCCATTTCATAATATCAAATATTTTATACAACTATATTGAAAATAAATTGAATATCAAGTTGGATTTAAGTGCCTTTGTATGGGGAAATCTAAGGCCGGATTTTGATAAGAAGCATATCAGATGTTCTCATACTTTAGAGGGAAGTTTAGATTTAATTAACTTTTATGCAGATAAAATTATACAAAATAATATGTCAATTACAGAATTTTCAATGCTGCTTGGAGTTATATGCCATTTTACTTGTGATTATTTTTGTATTTATCACAGTAAGGAGTATTGGAGAAAAGACATGATAGAGCATTTTACTTATGAAATACTTTTGCATGTGAAATTATTAATATTTCTTAATAGAGGAAACCTAAAAATTAGATATAATTATAAACAGGAAGAAAGTATGGAAGCACTCTTAAAGAATATATTAAAAAGATATAACCTGAAGGAAAAGTCTTTAACAAAGGATCTTGTTTATGCTATTAAAGCATCAGCATCAGTATCTGAGTTTATAATAACTTCAAGTTATATTTATAGAAAAAATATAAAAAATTCACTTAATGAAACAAATGCTATTCCAAACTAGATTTGTTTTTCGGCTAAATTGTATTATTTTATTGATAATTATATAGTAAGTGGTAAAATATTATTCAAATCTTGGAATGAATAGGGGATGTTTTTGTGATTAGAACCTTAATTATCTACGAAAGCAAATATGGTTTCACCGAAGGCATAAGCAAGGATTTAGCGATGGTTTTAGGGCCTGCTAATATATGCAGAACCAATGAATTCAAGAGTTTTTATAAAGAGTTTGATTTGTTTGTAATATGTGCTCCAATTTATGAAGAAAGAATTAATCAGGATATTTCAGCATTTGTAAAGGAAAATAGCGAGTGGATGAAGCATAAAAAGGTGGTGCTTTTATGCAGCAGTCTTTCAGCTAAGGCTTATGAAAAATATCTTAAAGAGCTAAAGGATATATTGGGAAGCAGTGTTATTTTCCAGAGTTCCATAGGTGGAGTAATAAATTTAGATAAGCTGCACAGTGAAGATTACAAGAAAATGAAAGAATTTTCAAAGAAGGTAAGACTGCCCTTCAAATCTTATGATGCTTTCAATAAAAATGAATTTGTAGACGTGGCATTAAAGATAAAAGAAATAAAGGATACTAAAATTAAGCCTTCTATGGATAAAAAAGAATTAAAGAAATATATAGATGAGTTTTTGAAGGCTCATAATACCTGCTGCTTGTGTACAGCACATAGGGATAGTGTAAGATCCACTCCTATAGAATATTTATATATCGATGATAAGCTCTATTTTATAAGCGAAGGTGGAGAGAAATTTGCACATCTGCTTTTAAATGATAGAGTATCTATTTCTATTTATGAGCCTTTTAAAGCTATGAATAAGCTTGCAGGAATGCAGATAGAGGGTACTGCTTCACTAGTAGAGATGAATAGCAAAGAGTATATAGAGGTTTTAGAAAATAGAGGATTAAAATATGATCAATTAGTTAATTTACCTATAAGAATGAATGTTATAAAGGTATCAGTTCAAAGCATAGAATTCTTATGGTCAAACTTTAAAGCACTCGGATATGAAGCAAAACAAGTATATAGCAAATAAAAACTTTATTAAAAGTTTTAAAGGCTGCTAGCATTAATAAATGCAGCAGCCTTTGATTTTAAGCTAATTAAGTAGTTAAATTTTCATAAAAGATTGCTATTTTAATTCAGCTATATATTGTTTAAAATTGCCATTGCCTTGTTCACTACCGCTAAAAACAAATTTCAGGTTATCCTCATTCCACCACATTTGTGCAGCTATATTACCTTTAAAAATAGAACTTGAGTTTGTAATAGTAAAGTCTTTTAAAATACCTACATATAGGTTTGAATTAATTGTATAAGCTATATGTCTTTGGTTATTTGACAATATAAAATTAGACACCGATTCTAGAATTTCCTTCCTTTCTTTACTGTTCAAATCATATTGATAAAGTGAAGTTATTTCTCCTTTGGATCCAACAAAAAGAGCTTCTGAGTTATTTAAAAACATATAGCTAGAAATATTACCGCTGCTAATTTTAAATTCCTCAAGACCCCATATATCCTTAGGTAGGGAATATAAGTCTACTAAGTATAAACCTGAGTGCAAAGCAAGAAAGGCATGTTTGGCATCATCAGAGACCTTAACATCTCCATAACCACTTATGTTTCTTAAATTTGTAATATAATATTGTTTCGACTCGTTGGTCTTTGTGTCATATACAGCTATGCCGTCTCTCACTATAGAAGAAAAGTATCTGCTGTTATTACTCCACATAATAGAGCCTGGTTTACTAAAGCTTCCTATTAAAGTGGTTTTACCAGAGTTTATATCTATAGTTCCCATTATGTCACTGTTATCATCAGATTTTTTATAGGCTCCTTTAGTACCGTCTGGTGAAAGTATTAGGTAATTAAATTGATCTTCAATAAGCTTTTTTACTTCAAGTGTGTTATAGTTTAACTTTTTAAGTTCAAGCCACTTGTATCTTCCGGAGACATCCTTTTCCTGTAGATGAGTAGGTGAAGCAGTAAGTAATTCACTTTTGTTAATCCAACCTTTTATAGTACCCGTATCCTCAAGCTTTGTTAGCTTGCTTAATTCTAATTTATTAGCTTGCTGTTTTTCATTATTATTTTCAGGTCTTACTGTGGTATCTTGAGTAGTATTCTTTGCACAGCTGACAAAAGTAGCACTGGCTAGCACTGCTGTTAATAAAATAATGAATTTTGATTTGAAATTAATTTTACTCACCCCTTCTTAAGTGGACTAATTATGGTAGTCTATATTGATATTATAAACCAATTACATAAATGTATCAAATTGGTAAAGTAGAATGCTTACATAAATAATCTTTAAACTATTGCACATAATAAAAAAACTACTGATATTAATAAGGAGAAGTTTATGTGTAAGGATGCAAAGATACTTTTAGTTATAAGTGCCCTATTTACATTCGCAATGGGGCTTTCTAATGTATTTGTAAATATCTATTTTTGGAGGGAAACTGGTAATTTTATAGTTATAGTTTTATATAACTTGACCCATTATATAACTACGCCTATTGCTTTTGTTTTTGGTGGAATTTTAGCTAAAAGAAAAAATAGCATGTGGTCATTAAGAATTGGATTAATGCTATATGCCATATTTTATGTCTTAGTCTTAATTTTGGGAAGTAAAGGTAGCCTTTATATATACATGTTGGGCTTATTATATGGTTTAGCTTCCGGCTTTTATTGGCTGGCTTATAACACTCTGAGTTTTGACTATACTTGTATAAACAATAGAGATACCTTTAATGGCTATAATGGCTGCTGTGGCGGAATAACTGCGGCAATTGCACCTATAACCGCTGCTTATATAATTAGCAGATTTACAAGCTTGAGAGGATATACCATAGTGTTTACAATAACTCTTGTTGTCTTTGTACTACTAATGATAACAAGTTATATGATAAAGTGTAAGAATTATGGCAGCAAGGTTGATATTAAAATGGTTTTTTCAAAAATAAATGATCAGTGGAGTATAATATTAAAAGCCACTGTCTTATGGGGGTTTAGAGATGTAATAATAGTCTTTGTTATTAATATTTTAATTATACAAACTACTGGAAGTGAACTGTCTCTTGGTAAGTTAACTTTGTTATCATCTCTCATATCCTCAGGTTCTTTTGTGTTAGTACAAAGGGTAATAAAACCGCAAAAGAGAAAACTATCAACATATCTTGGAACTGTAGGAATTTTTATTGCTGTATGGGGTATAGCCTATAAGATGGCCTTTAGTACACTAGTTATTTATATAATAATGGATGCTTTATTTTTACCATTTTTTACTATACAATTGTCTTCTTCAACCTTTAATGTGATAGATAAGACTAATGAAGAAAATATGAGAATTGAATATATGATTAGTAAGGATTTGGCACTTAATGGCGGTAGAATAGTAAGCTCATTAATTTTACTGCTGCTGCTGTCAATTTTTAAAAGTCTATCAGTTATAAAAATATATCTACTTTTTATTGCTGCAGTTCCTTTATTTTCAGCATATTACTTAAGAAAGGTATTGGAATAGACCTTTGAGGTAAAATGTGGTAGTTTATACATTAACTAATTAAAGTAATGCATATAAACTGCGATAAATTATATAGACCATTTTAAGGGGGGTTCAAGATGAATAATTTTAATTCTTTTACTAACAGAGTAAATAGGGCCGTTATTATGATCAACTGGGTTATTAGTTTTATTCTGGCATTAGGCTTTATTGCCGAATTCATGAAGGGCAAAAGAACACTGAACTTTCTAATGATAGTAATGTGCATTATAATCCTAGCTATTGTAGTTTCTCAATTATTGTATATGAAGAAAAAAGATAGTAAAAATATTAAACATATTTTGTTTATTAGCTCCATGGCTGTATATGTAATTACAATGTTTACAAGTACTTTTGCAATAGTATTTGTTTTTGCATTTCCTCTAACATTAGTTTATTGCCTATATTCAGATAAGAAGTTGACATATATACATACTGCTATAATATTTGCAATTAATCTTTTGCATGTTCTTTTAAGGGTTAAAGCTGGACAAGTTTCTGCAACTGATACTACCAACTATACAATGCAATTAGGTACAATGATTATGTATAGTTATTCAATAATTAAAGTAGTTCAAGTATCTAAAGGGATTAAAGATGATTCTGATAGCGCAATGGATAGTGTAGTATTAAGCCAGGAGCATCAAAATGAGATACTTAGAGATGTTGCTAAATCTGTAGAAGTATTAAATAAAAATACAATTGGGGTAACTGATATTGTAAATAATCTGGAACAATCTTCTCGTTCTGTTTCTTTAGCAGTTGAGGAAATAGCTGAAGGAGCTGAAAGTACCTCCAGTGATATTAAACTTCAAACCAGCTTGGTTGAGGAGATTAATAATAAAATTTCAGAGGCTTCAATTACATCAAAAGAGATGGAGTACAGCTCTGAAACAATTTATAATACTGTAGCTTCTGGAATGGTAATTTCTAAGGAGTTATTTGATATATCTGAGGAAGTAAACAAAACTAATAAAGAAACTTTTAGGCTTTCAAATGTATTAAAAGAAAAGACCAATGAGGTTATTTCTATAAATGATATGATGGCAAGTATATCTGAACAAACTAATTTATTGGCACTAAATGCAGCTATTGAAGCTGCGCGAGTAGGGGAAGCTGGAAGAGGGTTCAACGTAGTAGCTGAGGAGATTAGAAAGCTTGCTGAGCAAAGTCAACAGTTTTCAAATAATATAAATAATATTGTAAATCAGCTTTATAGAGAAACAAACAATATGGTGAATTATATTACAATAATTAATGAGAAAAATGAAATTCAAAATAATAAAGTAAAAGAAACAAATGCACTTCTAGAAAATATTAATAATGTGTCGGAAGAAATTAAAATTAAGAGCCAATATGTAAGTGAAAGTATTAATGAAGTATTGATTGTGAATGAAAAAATTGTTAATTCCATATCAAATGTTTCAGCAGTTTCAAATGAAACAATGCTTAGCTCTAAAGAGGCCGCAGCTACGACAAATGAACATATTAATATGGCAGAAAGAGCAAAGGAGCTAGTGAAGGAATTAACTGAAATAGCAGCAAGTCTATCTAAGCATATTAATTAAATTGAATATTTATTTTATAAAAACCTCAGTAAATGCTGAGGTTTTTTATGAATTTTTACATATATTTAAAGGTTAAATCTAAAAGCTCTACAGCAATATTAGCTGTTGTATCATTAACATCTAGTAATGGATTAAGTTCAACAAAATCCATAGACTTAACAAGCTTTGACTCGGCTAAGATTTTTAATAGCGTTTTAGCATCTTCAATACTAGGTCCATCTGCTACAGCAGTGCCAGTACCTGGAACGAGTTTTGCGTCTATAAAGTCTATATCGAAGCTAAGATGAACAGTATCAATATTTTTATCCCTTAAATCTTTTAAAACTTCTTCTAGTACATGTTCAATGCCCTTTTCTTTAATTCTCTTTGTTGTATAAACATGTAGGTTTTCTTTTTTTATCAGGTCATACTCCCCAGGATCTAAGTCCCTTGCTCCAACTATAAATACATTTTCATTGGACACTTTTGGGCCTTTATAGTATACATCTGTTAAATCATCATAGCCTACTCCCATAGCTTTTGCTAAAGACATGCCATGTACATTTCCACTTTCACTAGTTGTATGTGTATTAATATCCCCATGAGCATCAACCCAAATTACAGCAAAGTTTTTATTTGCTCTACTTACTCCTGCAATGCTTCCAAGTCCTATGGAGTGGTCTCCGCCAAATACTAATGGAAAGCTTCCACCCTTTATGGCGGAATAAACTATGTGAGCAAGATTATTATTAACTTGAATTATAGGTTCAAGATACTTCATATTTGGATGAGAAAAAAATTTGTTATACTCCTTTACCACAGGCACAAATAAATCACCAAAGTCAAATACTCTGTGATTATGACTTCCAATTACTTCAACTATATTTTTTTCCCTTAGCTTTGCAGGTCCAAATTGAGGTCCTTGTTTATCTGCACCATAGAAGATTGGAACTCCAATTATACTTATATCCATATATATAACCACCTTAAAATTAGTTTATATTATTTAAATTATAGTATCCCACTAAGTTGTTAAAAATAATCTAAAGGCTTGTTTATATTTTTATGATTGAAAGTTTAGGGGAGTAATGCTAAAGGTGATAATGTAGGCACTTCACGACCCAGAGTTAAAATAAATATTAATAACCTGACATACTGTTGTCAGGGTTTCTTTAGTATACTTACGGTAGAATTGGTTAGGGGGAATCAAGATGAAATACGAATGGAAAAAAGCAGCTAAAGAATTTTATTGTCCTAAGAATAAGCCAGAGGTTGTTGAGGTTCCTAGTTTTAAGTTCTTTATACTAGAAGGAAAGGGAAATCCAAATGAGAAAGATTTTTCAGAAGCTGTTGGAGTGTTGTATTCATTAGCTTATGCTGTTAAGATGATGCCAAAGAAAGGAATAATTCCAGAAGGATATTTTGATTATACTGTATTTCCACTAGAAGGAGTGTGGGATTTAGCAGAAGAGGCAAGACATTTGGAAAAATTGGATAAGAACAGTTTAATCTATAAAATCATGATAAGGCAGCCAGACTTTGTTACTGAGGATTTAGCACAAAAGGTAATTGAAAGTTTAAAGAGTAAAAAGCCACATGTATTGTTAGATAAAGTTAAGTTTCAAAGCATAGAGGATGGATTATGTGTTCAAATGCTTCATTTAGGTCCCTATGATGAGGAGCCAAAGAGTTTTGCTATAATGGAGGATTACTGCAGAGACAACAATTTAAAAAGAATAGAGAAAATTCACAGAGAATTGTATATTTCAGATATTAGAAAGACTGAACCTAGTAAGCTAAAAACTGTACTTAGATTTAAAATTGAAAGAGTAGAATAGTTCTGTTATTTTAAAAGAACTCTACATTAAAAATGGAAAAGGTTCTGATTAAGAAGGGTATAATAACAAACACATTCACAATCAGAACCTTAATTATTATTTTTAACTATGGTTTACCATCTTTCATAGTGAACTTTTGTACTATCAAATCTATCTACAAATTTAGGCTCATCAGCTGGATATCCTATAGGGATTAATGAGTATGGAATAATGTTTTCAGGCAAATTGAACATATTCTTTATATAATTTATTCTATCTTCTTCAGGTGTAACAGCCATCCATACTCCACCTAGTCCAAGCTCTACAGCTTCAAGTAATAGATTTTCACAAGCTGCTCCTAAATCTTGCTGCCAGCATCCTGGTACCTTCATATTATCCTTATTGCCTAAAACTACAAAAGCTAATGGTGCATTTGCTACTGGCTTTGAAAATGGGCTGGTTTCTGAAAGCTTTTTTAAAGTGTTCTTATCTTCAACTACTACAAACTCCCAAGCTTGTTGATTATACGCTGATGGAGCTTGCATAGCAGCTCTTAGTAGTTTTTCAACTTTTTCTTTTTCAACTTTAATATCCTTATAGGTTCTTACGCTTCTTCTGCTATTAATTATCTCCATTTTCATTTCCTCCAAGTCTATTTAATTCTTTCATATAAAGTTACGTCTGGTGAACTAACTCTAAATTTCCCTAGCATTGGTACAATTGTTTTATAGTGTTCGCTGTTATTATGTAATGCTATAGCTTCTTTGCTTTCCCATTCTTCCATAAAGGTAAGCACATTACTATTATTTATATCTTGATTCAAATAGTAGGATATGCAACCGGCTTCTTTTCTACTCTCATTTATAAGCTTTTCAGCTAAAGCTATGAATTCTTCTACTTTACCTTCTTTTATTTCACTCTTAGCAACAATAGTGATCATTTTACATCAACCTTCTTTCTAAATTATACTTCTGTGAACATTTTGATAAGTACCAAAATTCCATACTAGTATTATAACTTATTAACTTACTTTTGGGAAGTAAATTCTTTAAGGTGAGTTGATGCTTGTTTGTAATATAGTTGCAATACACAACAGTTTTGAGTTACAATTATATGGAGGTGATTAATTGGATAATAGAGAAAGTCACTACTTAAGGGAATTGATTAGAGTACTTGTAAGGAATTTAGGAATACTTGAAAAAGATGAAGCAACCTGCTGTGGAATAACAATTTCACAATGTCATGCAATTGTTGAAGTTGGAAGGGCAGAAGAAATTTCCTTGAATGAACTTGCTAAAACGTTGGAATTAGATAAAAGTACAATGAGTAGAACAATTAATAATCTTGTGGAAAGTGGTTTAGTGATTAGAGAATTACATCCGGAAGATAGAAGATATGTAACAATAAAGCTAACTGATAAAGGAAAGGAATTATATAAAAATACTGAAGGAAGTATGGAAAATTATTATAGAGATATTTTTATGTCAGTTCCAGAGAATAAAAGAGATCAGCTACTTGATAGTTTAAAAGTACTAACGGATGCAGTGAAGAAAAATAAAAATTGAAATTGTTGCTGAAGTTTTTGCTGGAGACAAGGTAAGGGGGTATAAGTGTTAGAAATAGATTTATTTAAAGGAAGTGTTTACAATGGACTATAAAATCGAAAAAATGACAGATGAAGATTGGGAGGGAGTAGCTAAAATCTATCTAGAAGGTATAAAAACAGGCAAAGCTACATTTCAATCTGAAATACCAAGCTATGATGCTTGGAATAATGGGCATGTTAAAACTTGTAGGTTGGTTGCTCGTAAGGGAAACGAGGTACTAGGATGGGGAGCTTTAAGCCCAACCTCAAGTAGATGTGTTTATGCTGGTGTTGCGGAAGTCAGCATATATATAGGAGAAGAATATAGGGGGAAAGGAATAGGGAGAACTCTTCTAAAGGCTTTAGTTAAAATGTCAGAAGAAAATGGATTTTGGACTTTGCAATCAGGTATTATAAAAGAAAACACTGCAAGTATAGAACTGCATAAAAGTTGTGGCTTCAGAGAAATTGGAATAAGAGAAAGAGTTGCTAAAATGAATAATGGAGCATGGCATGATGTAGTACTTATGGAACGTAGAAGTGATGTTACAGGAATAGATTAGATTCATTAAAATGAATTTTCTTCAAAGGGTGTAAATATAACCATATTTGCACTCTATTTTTTTATTCTTCTGCTAAGGAATGAATGATAGTATTATTTATCAAATACTAAATTGACAAATAAAAAAAGTAAGATTATTATGTATATATACGCATATGGATATATAAGGATGGAATGTTATAGGAGGAAAAGTTCTCATGATAAAATTGTATTTGTTGACAGGGTTCTTAGGAGCAGGCAAAACTACATTTTTAACTAATACTTTAGAACATTTAAAAGGGGAAAAAGTAGGAGTTATAATGAACGAATTTGGTAAGATAGGTATAGATGGTACTATCATTAAAAAAGATGGAATGGAACTTATTGAGATAAATAGAGGATCAATATTTTGCTCTTGTCTAAAGATTTCTTTTGCGCAGGCAATGATTGAAATGGCGGAACGTGAATTAGATTATTTGTTTGTAGAAAGCTCAGGCCTTGCTGACCCTTCTAATATTTATGAGATTTTAGGGGCAGTAACTTCTTTGAAGGGTGATGTATATGATTACAGTGGAGCTATATGTCTTGTAGATGCACCTAATTTTTTAGAGCAAATTAATGATTTAGAAACAGTAGAAAAGCAGCTTAAGCACTGTCATATGGTTATAGTAAACAAGGCTGATTTAGTCGATGAAGATACTCTAAAAAAAGTTATTGAAAAAATTAGAGAAATAAATAATAAGGTAGAAATAGAGATTACTTCTTTCGGAAAAACAGATTATAAGTTTTTAGAAAAGGATTTGATGTTAAATCAATGGGTCGAAGGTGAGGAAAGCAGCAATACTCCAGAAAATAAGCCTAAGACTTTAAATTTAACCTATGAAGGAGAAATTACAAAAGAACAGCTTACTGCATTTATAGATAAGATTTCTGGTGATGCCTTTAGAATAAAGGGGTTCTTTAAATTGGAAGATGGGTGGAATCAAGTTGATGTGGTAAATAAAAAAATAGATTACAAGCTTTCAACTACAGAAGAAACAACCTCACAAATAGTTATTATTTCAAAAATAGGGCCTAACATAATAAGACCTATTTTTAATGCATGGGAACAGGTAGTTGGAAAAGAAATGAAACTTAGATAGATATTACACAGAATTATAAGTTTAGGCGGAACGGTAAAGCTTTACCTATCCGCCTAATTTTATGTACATACGAAAATGTTATTTGTATAGAATAGTGTTATATAGACTAATGTATATGCTAGTGTTAATAATGCGTTAATAAACTTACGGTAAGTTGACGTTAACTATATAAAGGTCTATATTTTATATAGATGATTATCTATATATGGAGGCGATTGGGTGAAGCTAAATTATGACCAGAATGCAAAAATGATTAAAGCGCTATCAGATAGTAATAGACTAAAAATAGTTGATATATTGTCTTGTGGAGAAAAGTGTGCTTGTGATTTGTTAGAGCACTTTGATTTCACACAGCCCACACTTTCACATCACATGAAGGTGCTTTCTGATTGTGGTATTGTTCACTGTAGAAAAGAAGGGTTGTGGAATTATTATTCGCTTAATAATTCTAACTGCAATAAACTTATGCTATTTCTTATGAATCTTATTACAGATACAGATGACTGCATCTGTAAAGATAAATCTAAATGTGATTGTAAATAAAAAGGAGTGAATTGATATGAAAAAGATGATTGTTTTTGATCCAGCTATGTGCTGTTCAACAGGTGTATGTGGGCCGTCAGTAAATCCAGAATTATTAAGAGTTTCTACAGTGTTAAATAACTTAAAGAGCAAGGGAATAATTGTTGAAAGGCATAATCTAACTAATAATCCTCAAATATTTGTGGATAACAAGGAAATAAACAAAATTTTAAACGAAAAAGGCATCGATGTGCTTCCTGTTACCATGGTTGATGGTGTCATAGTAAAAACTAATGCTTATCCAACTAATGAAGAGTTTTGTAAACTATTAGATATCACAGAAGACTATCTAAAACCTACAATTAAAAAGCCAACTAAAGGCTGTGGTTGTAAAGGTGGATGCTGCTAAAAGAGAAATGAGGGATATTAATGTTTAAAAATTTTAATGTGAAGGACATAAACCTAACAAAATATTTATTCTTTACAGGAAAAGGTGGAGTTGGTAAGACTTCGACAGCTTGCGCAGTGGCAGTATCTTTAGCTGATAAGGGAAAGAAAATTATTCTTGTTAGTACAGACCCGGCGTCAAACCTACAGGATGTATTTAATACAGAATTAAATAATAAGGGAGTTGCCATAAAAGAAGTTTCAAATTTAATAGTTGCAAACTTTGAGCCAGAAGAAGCTGCTGCTGAGTATAGAGAAAGTGTAATAGCCCCTTATCGTGGAAAGCTTCCAGAAGTAGTTTTGAAAAATATGGAGGAACAGCTTTCAGGAAGCTGTACAGTGGAGATTGCAGCATTTAATGAGTTCTCAACATTCATAACTGATAAAAAAGCTGCTGAGGAGTACGATCATATTATATTTGATACGGCACCTACAGGACATACGCTAAGAATGTTGCAGCTTCCTTCAGCATGGAGTAATTTTATTAGTGAAAGCACACATGGTGCTTCATGTTTAGGGCAGCTTTCAGGGCTTGAAAGTAAAAAGGAAGTCTACAAAAATGCAGTTAGTACTTTAGCAGATAAGGAAAAAACTACACTTGTTCTTGTAGCTCGTCCTGAGATATCGCCATTAAATGAGGCTGAAAGAGCTTCAAAAGAGCTTCAAGATTTAGGAATAAATAATCAAATTTTGGTTATAAACGGTATTGTTAATGAACATGGAGATTATCTTTCTGATGCTATTTATTCTAAACAACAAAAGGCATTAGCGGAGATACCTAAGTCACTTAAGTCTATTGAAACTTTTGAAATTCCTCTAAGACCTTATAATGTAACAGGATTAGATAATGTAAGGGCATTCTTAAAGGATAACAATATTAAATATAATACTGAAACGTTAAATACTAACAATATACCTAAACTAAAAAGTGTAATAGAAGATTTATATGTAAATAATAAAAAAGTTATATTTGCAATGGGTAAAGGTGGCGTAGGAAAAACTACAATAGCTGCTGCAATTGCCTTAGGCTTAGCTAAAAAGGGAAAAAAAGTACATTTAACAACTACTGATCCAGCTGCACACTTGAAATTTGTACTAGATGAAAGCTATGGAATTACACTAAGCCATATAGATGAAAAAGAAGAACTTAAAAAATATAGGGAAGAAGTATTGAGGAAGGCAAGAGAAACTATGAACGAAGATGATATTGCTTATGTTGAAGAAGATTTAAGATCACCTTGTACTCAAGAAATAGCAGTGTTCAGAGCCTTTGCTGAAATAGTTGAAAGGTCAGAAAATGAGGTTGTAGTTATTGATACAGCTCCAACAGGACATACACTTTTACTTCTAGATTCAACTCAAAGTTATAATAGGGAAATACAGCGTTCTCAGGGAGATATTCCAGAGTCAGTTAAAAAGCTTCTACCTAAGCTTAGAAATGAAAAGGAAACCGAAGTTATTATTGTAACATTGGCTGAAACTACTCCCGTTTATGAAGCTCTAAGACTACAGAAAGACTTAAATAGAGCTGGTATTCATAGTAAATGGTGGGTTATTAATTCAAGTTTCTATGCTTCAAATACAACTAATGATATTTTAAAAGTTAAAGCAAGTAATGAAGTGCAGTGGATTAATAAGGTCAATGAAATATCACAAGGAAATTTTGCAGTTATAGAATGGATGACTGAAGAAGTAAAAGGTGAAAAACTTAAAGACTTAATAAACTAAATCATAATTCCACTACAAAATAGTATTATAAATTTTGTAGTGGAATTTATAATAAAGATATAAATTTATTTAGCTTCTAGATTTAATTCTCTTATTATTATTTTTGCTGTTTCTTCAGCAACTTCTCCAGTGAAGCTGATACATTGTTCCATATGCTTTGAAGAGCCCAGCGTCATATCTTTTGTTAGTACTCTACAACATAAGCTTTTGTGATTTCCTCTAAAGATATCATGCAGCTCTTTTGAGAGTGACATAGCTTTATTAACCTTTATATCCTTTGCTTGAGTTCTACCGAAAAATAATCCTAATGCCATAATTCCACCGGAAACAGCACCACATGTACAGCCGGAACCACCTATTCCAACAGGAAAGCCTGAAGCCATGGCTATGATATCATCTGAAATAGATAGTCCAAATTCATCTTTTATTGTCTTCACAACAGCCTCAGAACAATAAAAGTCTCCATTTCTATAGTAATTTTCTGCTGTAGTTCTTATTTTCTTTAGGTCTATAACTTTATTCAAAAAAATCCCCCCAAAATAATACTGTGTGTCTAATTTATTTTAATAATGTTTGGCTAACAGTTCATCTCATGAATAATATACTACTTAAAAATATCTGATTCAAGAAGTTTGCAATGCAAGTTCTATTGAAATTATTAATACATGAAAAACAAAGTATAGATAAATTTATATTCCTTATTTTTTATATCAATATCTTTTAATTCAATGAATATAGTATATATTGATATATGTTACTGATATGAATAACATATGTGTGAAGAAGAATATAGTAATACTATAAACTATATTACTAGGAGATGATTGTATGGATCTAGTTCAGGTTCTAAAAGCACTAGGTGATGAAAATAGAATCAGAATACTAAATATATTAAAAGAGGGAGAGCTTTGTGTTGGTGAAATTGAACATGTTCTAGGGATGACTCAATCTAATGTTTCAAGACACTTAAATAAGCTTTCCTCAATGAAAATCATTGTATATGGTAAAAAAGCACAGTGGGTATTATATAAATTAAATGGCAATATCTTAAATGAGTATCCTTTTATCCAGGAATTATTGAATGTTGAACTTGATAAAATTGAGCAATGTAAAAATGATTTAGAAAAACTAAAATGCTATAAAAATAGTGGAATAACCTGTGAGCAATTGAAGGAGTGTAAGGAAGTTTTAAGAAATAATATCACTTCGTATGAAAAATAGAGGAATAAGTAAGACTTCAATGCAAGGGGGGAAACATTGAAGTCTTTTTGTTTAGCTAAATTTGAAATGTAAAAATTATTTGTTAGTAGGTTGTTCTACAGTTGTTGCAGCAACTTAGGTAAAAAATTGCTATTATGAACAGGATACCATTGTCCACTCCGTTAAATCCATCTGAACTTCCGTGACCTTTAGTAAATTGAAGTATAATTAGAATTAATATAATTAAGCTCGGAAGATTAGGTTTTGCGATTCCCGTTCTATAGTTATCATAGTTATTAAATGTACTTTCCTTTTTTCTTCTCATAATAGTGTACCTCCTCTTTTAGAATCAATTAATTTAGGTCTTCTATTACAATAACATTATATTCCAATACACTCATATAAGTTACAGAAATGATAGTGGATTTAAAATAACTTGAGTAAGCAAATATAGAATAATAAAGTGTTAAATTTATTTAACATACTTAAGGATAAGTGATAATTGACAAGAGAAACTGCACATTGTATCATATGATTATAAACGAATATGTTAATGTGAAGGAGGAAGTATATTGGACTTAATACAAGTGATGAAGGCTTTGTCTGATGAAACACGTATAAGAATATTAAATATACTTAAAGATGGTGATTTATGTGTTTGTGAAATAGAAGCATTACTTGATATTAACCAATCAAATGCTTCAAGACACTTAAATAAATTAACCAATGCAAAAATACTGGATTATTACAAAGTAGCAAAATACGTATATTATAAAATAAACGAAGATACATTATTAGAATTTCCTTTCTTAAAAGAAGTAATTAAGGAGGAGGCAATTAAGCTAAAGCAATGCAAAGAAGACTATGCAAGATTAAAAAAATATAAAAGCTGCAATCTAGGCTGTGAGGACTTAAAAGAAGGAAAAGTTTGTTTTGATTAATGTTATAAGAAATTTAACGGAGGATAATTTTTATGAAACCTAAAGTAGCATTTATATGTGTACACAATTCCTGCAGATCACAAATGGCTGAAGTGCTGGGAAAACTACTTGCTTCAGATGTTTTTGAATCCTATTCGGCAGGAACAGAGTTAAGGTCACAAATAAATCAGGATGCTGTAAGGATAATAAAAGATTTATACCATGTGGACATGAATGAAACACAAAAATCTAAACTTCTTACTGATATACCAGAAGTTGATATAGTTGTAAAAATGGGATGTAATGTAGTATGTCCATTCTTACCTTCAAAACATGAGGAAGATTGGGGGTTAGATGATCCATCAGGTAAAAGTGATGAAGAGTTTATCAAAACTGCAAAAAAAATTGAGGATAAAATAAAAGATTTAGCAAAGAGAATAAAAAATGATGAAATAAATTATGATGGTGAAATTTAAAATAAGGGGGAATGATTTTTTTGAGTAATAATAAAGGAAAACTAGCTTGGCTAGATAAATACCTAACACTATGGATTTTTTTAGCCATGGCACTAGGAGTATTATTAGGCTGGGGGTTCCCTGGAATGTCAACAGCACTATCTTCACTTTCAGTGGGAACAACATCAATACCAATAGCTATAGGGCTTATAGTAATGATGTATCCACCACTTGCTAAGGTGAATTATAGAGAGATTGGAAAAGTATTTAAAAACCCAAAGGTTTTAACACTATCATTAGTTCAGAACTGGATTATAGGGCCAGTATTAATGTTTGCTCTTGCAGTAATATTTTTAAGAAATTATCCGCATTTTATGGTAGGTCTTATACTTATAGGACTTGCAAGATGTATTGCTATGGTAATTGTTTGGAATAGCTTAGCTGATGGTGATAATGAGTATGCAGCAGCACTTGTTGCTTTTAACTCAATATTTCAAGTAGTTTTCTATTCAATATTTGCTTATATTTTTATCACTGTACTACCAAAGTGGATTGGGCTTGAAGGTATGGCAGTGCATGTTTCCATAGGGGAAGTGGCTTCCTCGGTGGCAATTTATCTTGGCATACCGTTTATAGGCGGAATGCTTACTAGATTGTTACTAGAACCTAAAATGGGAACAGAATGGTACACTAAAAAATTTATACCTAAAATAAGTCCACTAGCATTAATAGCTCTGCTATTTACTATTGTTATTATGTTTATGTTTAAAGGAAAATATATAATAGAACTTCCTATGGACGTAGTAAGAATTGCAATACCACTTATGATATACTTTATAATTATGTTCTCAGTTTCATTCTTTATAAGCCACAAAGCAGGTATAGATTATCATAAGACAGTAAGTCTTTCCTTTACCGCTGCAAGCAATAATTTTGAACTTGCTATAGCAGTTGCTGTTGCTGTGTTTGGAATTGAATCTAAAGAGGCATTTACAGCAGTTATAGGACCGCTTATAGAAGTACCTGTAATGATTGCGCTAGTTAATGTAGCATTACATTGGGGTAGGAAATATTTTAACTATGGAAAGAATATTGAGAATTAATAGCATAATAAGTTTAAAAGGTCAGTTAAAATGCTGACCTTTTTGTTTTATATATTTTTTATCATATCGGTTGACAAAAGCAGTTGAAAGAGATAACATGAATATATACTCACATGCGTATATGCGGTTATATAAATTAATATTATAGAACAAAGGAAGTGAAATTATATGGATAAACTAACAGATTTTTTTAAAATACTTTCAGATGAAACTAGAGTAAGAATATTAGTACTTTTGTATCATAAAAAGCTTTGCGTTTGTCAGTTATGTGGAATAATGGGAGAAACTCAGCCAAAAATCTCAAAGCACCTATCAAAGCTTAGAGATATGGGATTTGTAAAGGATGAAAGAAAAGAACAGTTCATATACTACTACTTGAATTTAGAAGATAAGCTATTTGAGGGTGTCTTAAAGGATATAGTGGAGAACATTGACAAATATGAAAACTTAAAAAAGGACATTGAAAGACTTAGCAGTGCTGAAGTATTTCTAAGTACATGTAAAAGACAATAAAATAGTGATTTAGTGTCTAAATGAAGATTTAGATACTAAGTTTTATAATCAAAAGGTGGCGGGGTTTAAATGATAATATCAGCTTTTTTTAGCTTTCTAAATGATCAAATATTAAAAATGACTTGGCTTTCAGAACTGATAAGACTACTTGTAGAAAAAGTATTCGGATTATCCATTAAAGAAAGACTGGGAGGAAGCATACACTTCTTTATCTACGACACTATAAAGATATTCATATTGCTATCTGTACTTATATTTTTAATTTCTTATATACAAAGCTATTTTCCTCCTGAAAGGACAAAGAAGATACTTGGTAATATAAAGGGAATCAAAGGAAATATATTAGGAGCGTTACTTGGAACTATTACTCCATTTTGCAGTTGCTCTAGCATCCCAATATTTATTGGATTTACATCAGCTGGACTGCCGCTTGGAATAACATTTTCGTTCCTTATTTCATCTCCTCTTGTAGATATTGCATCATTACTAATCCTAATGTCCTTCTTTGGCGCTAAGATTGCTATAGCATATGTTGTGGTAGGTCTTATATTAGCAGTAGTAGGTGGAACTATTATTGATAAGTTGGGATTAGAAAGTCAGGTGCAAGGATATATACGTGAAATAGAAAGCGTTGATGCGGATATTGATGAGATGACAAGAGAGGATAGAATTTCATATTCAAAGGAACAAGTTAAAGACATTATTAAAAGGGTTTGGTTGTATGTACTAATAGGAGTTGGAATAGGTGCAGCAATCCATAATTGGATACCAACATCTGTGGTAGAAAGAGTAGTCGGAAGCAAAAATCCATTTGCAGTATTGCTTGCAACAGCAATAGGTATTCCAATGTATGCTGATATATTCGGTACTCTTCCAATAGCAGAAGCGTTATTTGGTAAAGGGGTAGGTATTGGTACAGTATTATCCTTTATGATGGCTGTAACTGCGCTGTCATTACCATCTATAATTATGCTTAGCAAGGTAGTTAAACCAAAATTATTAGCCATATTTGTTACAATTGTGTCCATTGGAATAATAATAATTGGTTATCTATTTAATGCATTTTCATTTATATTTATTTAATTAAGGAGGGTATTATGGTAATTAAAGTATTAGGAACAGGCTGTGAAAAATGTCATAAGCTTGAAGAAAACACAAAAAAGGCTGTAGAGGAACTAGGTTTAGATGCTACTATTGAAAAGGTTGAAAATATAGTAGACATTATGAAATACGGAGTGATGAAAACACCAGCACTTGTGGTAGATGAGAAAGTGAAGCTTATGGGAAGAGTTCCAACTGTAGAGGAAATAAAAAAATACTTATAAGTAGTAAGAAAGACTGAGATAAAAGCGCATTATGTTTTTATCTCAGTCTTTTAATATATTATAATAAAAATATATAAATATAAAAATATATAAATATTTCTATGAGGAGGGTTTAATCATGGAAAAACCAAATGCTAAAAGGTCTTGTTGAACAAGCAATGAGACTTCTGCTAGTATAGTAGAAAAAGATTTAATATGTCCTGTATGTAATGGAAAAACTCAGCAGGTTAAAGCCTTAACGGTTAAGCATTTTGCAATTGATAAAGATAAGATACTAGAAGATGTTTATAATATATGCTTAAATGAACAGTGTGAAGTAGTTTATTTTAATTTATCAAATAATTTCATATTAAAAAAATCTGATATTAAAATTCCAATATGGTTTAAGCAAGATGCAGATCCAAGGTATATTTGCTATTGTAATAAAGTTACTGAAGAACAGATAATTGATGCAGTGTTAAAGCATGGTGCAAAAAACATAAAAGATATAATTAGGCTCACAGGAGCAATGAAAAATGGTAAATGTGAAATCAATAATCCCTTAGGGAAATGTTGCAGTCCTTATATAAATCAAACTATTAATAAAGCATTGCTTATGGTTGACTCTACTATGTTAGAATAAATATTAATATAATAAAGAAATGCTAATTTTGAATATTAGCATTTCTTTTTATTACTTTATGAATATTAAAAAAACAAAAATAAATAGACATATTGATTTTAATATATTTGTATGATACAATTAATTTAAAGAGAGGTGATTGAGGTGACTGAAAAAAAGGGCATAGAATGTTGCAAAGTGCTGCCAGATAAGGTAAATCAAGAGGATAACTGCTGCGTAGAAGAAGTAGGACAAATGGTTCAAAGGTTAGTTAGAGTTTTTCAGTTATTTGAAAGAGATCAAATAAAGGTTCATGGGTTTACAAGCTCTCAATGCTATGCAATGCTGGAGATATTGAAGTATGGAAGTCTAACTATGAATGAGCTGAGTGATAAGATGAATCTGGACTCAAGTACTATGACAAGGGTTATAGATAAGTTAGTTAGAGATGAACTAGTATATAGGGATAGAGATAGTTCAGATAGAAGAATTGTTGTTGTGAGCCTAACGGATACAGGTAGCGAAGCTGCCAAGAAATTAAGTAGCTCAGTGAATGAATACTATAAGAAAATTATTGAAAATATACCAGAAGGAGAAGTGTTAGATATACTAGGATGTGTGTCTAAGTTGCTAAAAGCTTTTGAAAAAGCTAATCCAAACTGCTGCTAAAAATTTTATAATATAATTGTATCATACAAATATATTGCTGATGTATTTATTAAAGGAGGGTAAAAATAAAAACTACTTGTATGATACAAGCATTGCGTGTTGATTTTTATATAAAATAGAGATTTAAAAAGGAGAGATATTTATGGAAAAATTTATTACAGAAATATTACTGAGTATATGGCATTACTTAAGTGCAGACTGGTTAATTTTATTGATAGGTATAACTTTAGCAGTTACAATGAATGTTTATGTAGATTCAAACAAACTAAGAAATCTACTTACGAATAAGTCAGGAGCTTCTATACCAGGCGCAGTACTATTTGGAGCATTAACACCTCTTTGTGCATGTGGGACTATGGCAGTTCTTTTATCAATGTTTGTTACAGCAATGCCTTGGGGTCCAGTAATGGCATTTCTTATATCGTCACCGCTGAGCAGTCCTTCTGAATATATGTTTGAAACAGCCTTCTTTGGAAGTAAATTTGCCACTGCAGTATTAATAACGTCTGCTATTCTAGGACTAATTGCCGGATTTTTAGCTAACCTTTTAGAAAAGAAAACAAACTTTTTTAAAGATCAATTTAGATTTGTTAAGGATAAGGGTGAAAGCTGCTGTACAGTAAGTAGCAATGCTGCTAAGACGCTTAAGAGCTTTAAAAAAAGTGATAATGCTTCTGCGAATTGCTGTACGCCTAATAAAGAACTGGTAGTTAAAAGCTCAGCTGTACTAAAATTCAAAAAGGCTGCTATTAAGAATCAAGCTTGCTGCACAGAGCAAACTAGTGAAAAGAATCACATAGGTTTTATACAAAAGTATAAGCTTGATAGACTAGCAAGGAAATTTGTAAATATAGGCCTTAAGAAGATACTTTTCTATTTTGTTATCTTTATAGCCATAGGAAGAATAGTTGAAATGATAATACCTCAAAGCTTTATTATGGCTCTATTTAGTGCTGACAAAGCCTACTCTATCCCACTAGCAGCCACAATAGGCTTGCCTTTATATTTAAATGATTCATCAGCACTGCCTCTGCTAAAATCCTTTATAAATTCAGGGGCAGGGCAAGGGGTTGTTCTAGCATTTATAATAACAGGAAAAGCTACTGGAGTACCAGTTATAGCAGGCATGGCAACCTTTATAAAAAAGAGAGCAATGCTATTCTATATAGGAGCTGTTTATATAGGCGGTATTTTAGCCGGATATATATTTCAGTTAATGTATAATCTCTTATAAACTCAGAAGTGTAGTAAAATTTCGATAATGCAACATGTTTAATGGAGTTGTTAATATTGAATATTTGGGTTTATAATGATACTAAATCCATAAGATGGATTTAGTGAATTAAATACTTGGAGGTAAATCATGATTAGAACTCTGAAGGCAAAATTTTCTGTTGTTTATCTTTTACTATTTGTAATTACACTGATTATAGGTGTTGTTTCAGCTTTCAATATATATAATTTAGAGAAGTCAATTAATGGACTTATGGTTGATAATTATAGGAGTATAAGAGCAGGAAATGAGATGCTAGAGGCATTAGAAAATGAAAATAGCTCAATATTAACCTATATAAATATTAGCCGAAATAAAGGGATAGAGGACTTTTATAAATACAGCAATACATTTTACAATGAATATTATGTGGAGGCTAATAATATTACAGAAAAAGGTGAAAAAGAATTAGTAGAGAAGATCAATAAATCAAATGTTAGATATCTTCAGCTATTTTCTAAGCTTCAAGAAATGTCAGCGAGTAACGATACTTCTATAGTAGAATTTTATAATACCCAAGTTACGCCAGAGTTTAACAATTTAAGAGATTTAATAAGTAAATTAGTTTTATTAAATGAAAAAAGTATGTTTGACAGCAAGGATATAGTAACTCATGATGCTCAAAATTCAATGTATATAATATTAACTCTAAGTGCTATAGGTATAGTAATAGGTTTTATTTTATCATTATTCTCCTTAAAAAAATTTTTGAGCCCATTATATGCTTTAAGAGAAAATATGAAAGCTGTAAAGGAAGGAAATATCAATCAGCAAACTTCAATTGAAACCAATGATGAAATAGGAGAGTTATCCATTGAATTTAATAATATGACAAAAAGACTGCAGCAGTTTGAACATAGTACTTTAGGCAGGGTTATAGCAGAAAAGAATAAATCAATTGCTATTGTAAAGAGTATTTCAGATCCTATAATAGTTTTGGATACAAATTACAAAGTGCTGCTTATCAATAATGCATTAGAGAAGCTGTTTAATACAAAAGAGGAAAATGCTCTAAATAAATATTTCCTTGAGGTTATTACTAATGGAGAATTATATGATTATATACAGCATGCTTATAATTCTCAGGTTGAAGTATCAGAAAATAAAATAATGTATTTTGAGCTTAATGATGAGGATTATTATTTTAATGTAATAGTTACTGTTTTAAAAGATTCTGAAGATAAAGCTGTGGGTATGGTAGTCCTATTTCAAAATATCACAGGAATAAAACAGATTGAAAAAATGAAAAGTGATTTTATAGCTACAGTTTCTCATGAGTTTAAAACTCCATTGACCTCTTTAATGATGGGAACAAGCCTAATTAATGAAGAAAGTGTAGGGAGCCTAAATGAGGAGCAAAAGAATATTATATCAGCTGTTAAAGAAGATAGTGAGAGACTATTGAACTTAGTAGAAAATCTGTTATCCCTTTCTTTAGTTGAATCCACAAATGGAATATTTAATATTGAGCCTAATTTTATTAATAATATTATCGAAAATAGTATAAGTGGTTTTACGGAGCAAGCTAATAGTTTAGGAGTAGATATTATATACAAATCAGATAGCAATCTTCCTAAAGTAAATGCTGATTTTGAGAAGGTGACTTGGGTTATTAATAATTTAATATCAAATGCCTTAAAGTTTACTAAAAAAGGAGGTTCTATATATATTTCTTCTTTTATAAGTCAAGATAGGCTTTGCGTTTTTGTTAAAGATACGGGAATAGGGATACCAGAGGAGTATAGAGAAAAAATATTTGATAAGTTCGTACAGGTTAAAGGTAGTGATACTGTAGCTAATGGCACAGGGTTAGGTTTAGCAATATCCAAAGAAATAATTGAGGCCCATGGTGGAGAAATTTGGTGTGAAAGTGAGCTAGGAGTAGGTAGTAAATTTATATTTACTCTACCGCTGGCTGAATGATTATTATGGAATGGGTGTAAATGATTCAAATGGACTTACGGGTACACAGACTGCAGAGTATGCTGTTTTAGAGTATCCAGAGTTTTGATAATAGGAGGAGAATAGCAATATGAAAAGGGTACTTGTAGTAGATGATACAAAAAATATTAAAAACTTGCTTACAACTTGTCTGACTGTAAATGGATATAGTGTTTTGACAGCAAGCAATGGTGCTGAGGCTATGGAAATTTTAAAAACTAATGAAGTTGAGTTAATATTTTTAGATATAAAAATGCCTGAGCTTAGTGGAACGGAGGTTCTGAAAAGAATCAGGGGAATGGGAATAGAGACTCCTGTAATAATTATGACAGCATTCGCAACAGTAAAAAATGCTGTAGAATGCACTAAGCTTGGGGCTATTATGTATCTTCAAAAACCATTTACTTCAGATAAGGTTAAAAGTGTTTTAGCTGAAATTGAGCCTCTGATAGAAAAAAATAATTTAAGTATAGATAGATATTTATTGAGAGCTAAGGAATTAATGAGGACAGGTGAGCTGGATGAAGCTTTTAATATTCTTAAGAAAGCTTTATCTATAAATGTGAACAGCAAAGAAGCATATGAACTACTTGGAAATATTTATGAGCTTCGAGGAGATATTACAGAGGCTGAGAGGTTCAATAAGATTAGCAAGTTATTTGATTAGCTTCGTGGTTAGTGAGAAATAAAGAATCATTCATTTAAACTAAGCATATATAAGATAGTTAGCTTTGGCTAGCCATTTTTATAAAATATAATTATCCTGCCTATAGATTTTAGATTTAAGTTTAGAAAGATGAAGAACTATAATTTTTATGTAATGAATCTTATAGGGGGAGAAACGAAATGAAGAGGCTTGTAATTCCTTTAGGGATAATAGTAATATTGTTATTATGGTCAGTTTATAATGGTAACTCAGGTACATATTCAGGAACTTATGATTTTACACAAGATCCTAATATTGTGTTAAAGATAAATGATGACCTTACCTGTATCATGTATTATACAATTGACAAAAATAGTGAATTCATGGAGGGACATTATTCAGTAGATGACGATAATAATATAACTTTGGTTCTTAAGAAGGATAATTTAAGTAAATCATTAACTGGAAAAGTTAAAGGTTCAACTATAGAAATGGCATCCATGAATGGAAAGTTTATAAAAAAATAGATTATAGAAGCTGTGATTAGATTTTATTCTAGTTACAGCTTTTTTTATTTCTAACATTATGTCCAATGATTATTAACTTGAAAGCTTAGCAAGATTGCGATAAATGAAATCGCTGCCATCAGGTTAATTAGCTTTTTTTGAAGAATAAAGCTATGGATATTAAAATTGTTTAAGTATATTAAGGGGTATATCATATTAGTAGAAATTAACAAAAGCAGAAGCCTTAAGTTTCTTGGGGGTTCTGCTTAACTCAATTTATAGGCATTAAAACTTCTTATAAGTTACATAATAACATTAATGTGACTATAAGTATTGAAATGTTGAGGTGAAATTCTATGGTATTTATAAGTATTGTTTTTGGAGTTGTTACAATTTATTTATTTTATGCTCTTTTAGAGCCTGAAAAATTTTAGTTAATTAAGAAATTTGGGAGGATTCTATATGTATTATTTAGAATTGGCATTAATTGTTCTAATTTTAATATTAATCACTAAGCCGCTTGGCACCTATCTTTTTAGAATAGCAAAATATGAGGATATGTCCCAAAATGGCTTCTTTAATTCAATTGATAACTTTATATATAGAGTTATTGGTGTTGATAAAGTTTCAGTTATGGGATGGAAGGAGTATTCGAAAGCCTTCATAATAACAAACATCATAATGATTTTTACTGCTTTTATTATTTTGATTATGCAGTTCATGCTGCCATTAAACCCAACAAGAGCACAAGGGATGAATTTCGCTCTTGCTTTTAATACTGCAATAAGCTTTATGACAAATACAAATCTTCAGCATTATGTTGGAGAAAGCGGTATATCTTTTTTATCTCAAATGCTTGTTATTGTGTTTTTAATGTTTGCCTCAGCTGCTTCTGGTATAGCAACAGCTTTTGCTATAATGCGTGGTATTGCACAGAAGAGAGATGATCTTGGTAATTTTTATGTAGACTTTACGAGAATAATTACAAGATTACTGCTGCCATTTTCAATAGTAATAACCTTAGTGCTGGTTTCTCAAGGTGTACCTCAAACCTTTGGAGGAATACAAAAGGCATTTACCTTACAAGGAGAAACGCAGACTATAATAACAGGACCAGTAGCAGTACTTGAATCTATAAAACACATTGGAACAAATGGTGGGGGATTTTTTGGAGCTAATTCGGCTCATCCATTTGAAAATCCAAATCCATTTACAAATTTAATAGAAATTTTAGCAATGATGATAATTCCTGCTGCACTAGTTTATACCTTTGGACTTATGGTAAATAGTAAAAAACACGCAAGAGTGTTATTTATATCACTTATGGTTATTTTCATTGGATTAACCTCAGTAGGAATTTATTCTGAAACTCATGTTGGAAAGCCATATACAAATACTACAATCAATAATTCACTTGGAAATATGGAAGGTAAGGAAACAAGGTTTGGAGCAAGCGATTCTGCTATTTTTGCAGGGGTTACAACAGCATTTACAACTGGCTCAGTAAATTCTATGCATGATTCCTATACTCCTATAGGAGGAGGGGTGCCATTAACATTTATGATGCTTAATACAGTTTTTGGCGGAGAAGGTGCAGGTATTGAAAATGTAATATTATATGCTATATTAACAGTTTTCATAACTGGCTTAATGGTGGGAAGGACACCTGAATATTTAGGAAATAAGATTGAGACTAGAGAAATAAAGCTTGCTGCTTTAGCTATACTTATACACCCATTATTAATATTATTTGCTTCTGCAGTAACAATAGTTTTAGGACTTGCAAACTCACATATTACTAATCCTGGCTTTCACGGCCTTACACAAATGATTTATGAATTTACTACAGCAGCTGCTAATAACGGTTCAGAATTTGCAGGCTTTGTTGGAAATACTAACTATATGAATATAATGACAGGAATATTAATGTTTATTGGAAGATACGTAACTATAATAATGTTAATTGCTATAGCAGGTTCTATGGCAAAGAAAACTAAGCTTCAGCCTTCAACAGGAACCTTTAGAACTGACAATGCACTTTTTGGAGTATTGTTTGTATCAGTAATCATGATAGTTGGTGCATTAACATTTTTTCCAGCATTAATTCTTGGACCTATATCAGAGTTTTTAAGTTTAGTTTAAGGAGGGGTGGATACTATGAATAAAGAGATAATAAAGACTGCAGTGGTGAATTCTTTTAAAAAGTTTAATCCTAAAACAATGGTTAAAAATCCAATAATGTTTATTGTTGAGTTAGGTGCTGTTCTTACATTACTAGTAACCATTTTTCCTGGATTATTTAATTCAACTCAAAGTTTTGGATATAATTTAACTATAACTTTAGTGTTATTTATTACAGTACTTTTTGCTAACTTTGCTGAATCTATAGCAGAAGGAAGAGGAAAAGCTCAGGCAGATACACTTAAGAAAACTAAAAAGGATACACAAGCAAAGCTTATAGACAAAAATGGAAAAATAAAAATGATAAGTTCAGCAGAACTTAGAAAAGGTGATATTGTTCAGGTTTCTGCTGGAGAAATTATACCAAGTGATGGTGAAATAATTGAAGGGATAGCATCTGTTGATGAATCTGCTATAACTGGGGAATCAGCTCCGGTAATTAAAGAAGCCGGAGGAGACTTTAGTTCTGTTACTGGTGGTACAAAGGTTATCAGCAATACTTTAAAGATAAGAATATCAGTAAGCGCGGGAGAATCCTTCTTAGATAAAATGATTAGCCTTGTAGAAGGTGCTGCAAGACAGAAGACACCTAATGAATTAGCCTTAAGTACGCTATTAATTAGCTTAACTATTATATTTGTAGTTGTGGTTTGGACTATAATTCCTATTGCTGGATTTGTAAAAATAAATATAGATATAGCTACTCTTATTGCACTCTTGGTTTGCTTAATTCCAACTACCATAGGAGGGCTCTTATCAGCTATTGGTATAGCAGGGATGGATAGAGTTACAAAGTTTAATGTAATTGCTATGTCTGGTCGTGCAGTAGAAGTTACAGGTGATATAAATGCTATGCTGCTAGATAAAACAGGAACTATAACCTTCGGTAACAGAATGGCAGATGAATTTGTACCAGTTGGAGGACATACAGCAGAAGAAGTAACCTATTATGCTCTTCTTTCTTCTTTGAAGGATGGTACACCTGAAGGTCGTTCTGTGGTAGAGCTATCACATAAGCTTGGGATAAAAGCAGATGATGGTATAGAAGAAGGTGCTGAAGTAATTGAATTTACTGCCGAAACAAGAATGAGTGGTATGAATTTCAAAAATGGTTTAGTAGTAAGAAAAGGAGCTGCTTCGGCAGTAGTTGACTATGTTAAGGCAAATGGCGGGGCTATTCCAAGTGATTTAGAGAGTGAGGTAGAAAGAATATCTAAATTAGGAGGAACACCTTTAGTAGTTGTAAAAGAGAAGGAAATAATGGGTGTTATTTACTTGAAGGATATAGTTAAGCCAGGCATGCAGGAAAGATTTAAGCAGCTTAGAGCTATGGGCATAAAAACTATAATGGTAACTGGAGATAATCCTCTAACAGCTCAAACCATTGCAAAAGAAGCAGGAGTAGATGACTTTATAGCGCAGGCTAAGCCAGAGGATAAAATCTCAGCTATAAAAAATGAACAGGCACAAGGAAGGCTGGTAGCTATGACAGGAGACGGAACAAATGATGCCCCAGCGCTTGCTCAAGCAGATGTGGGCCTTGCAATGAACAGCGGGACTATGGCAGCAAAGGAAGCTGCAAATATGATAGATTTAGATTCTGATCCTACAAAAATTATAGAGGTAGTAGAGATTGGAAAGCAGCTTCTTATGACTAGGGGTTCCCTTACGACCTTTAGTATTGCAAATGATGTTGCTAAGTACTTTGCTATACTTCCTGCTATTATGTCAGCTACGCTGCCATCTATAGGAATACTAAATATAATGAGATTATCTTCTTCAAATAGTGCTATTCTTTCAGCATTAATATTTAATGCTGTGGTAATACCAGCATTAATACCTATTGCCATGAGAGGTATTAAATATAAACCTGCATCTGCAAATGCAATTTTAGCAAAGAATATGCTTATTTATGGGATAGGTGGAGTTATAACTCCGTTTATAGGTATTAAGGTAATAGATGTGATAGTTAGTTTATTTATTTAGCTTAAACTGAGTGAAAAGAGGTAATATTTATGAATAATGTTAAACCAGGTCTTAGGCTTACTTTAATATTTATTTTAATACTTGGTATAATATATCCCCTTGTAATGACTGGTATATCAAATTTAATATTTCCGGAAAAAGCAAAAGGAAGTTTAGTATATGATAAGAACCAGCTTATAGGATCTTCGATAATAGGTCAAAAATTTACTGATGATAAATGGTTCCACGGCAGACCTTCCGCTATTGAATATGATGCTTCTAAATCAGGTGGCACTAATCTTGCTATGTCAAATCCAGAATTTAAAAAGGCTTTAGATAGAAATATTAAAGAATTTTTGAGTAAAAACCCTACTGTAAAGCAAGAAGAAATACCATCAGATATGTTAACAGCTTCAGCTTCAGGTTTAGATCCGGAAATAACTGTAGTTTCAGCAAAGCTTCAGGCAGATAGAGTGGCCAAGGCAAATGGAATTGCTGTTGAGGAAGTAAATAGGATAATAGATAGCAATAAAAGTGGAAAGTTTTTAGGTGTATTTGGTCAGGAAAGAGTTAATGTACTAAAACTAAACTTGAAGCTTTTAAATAAATAGATTAGAGGTGCATTATGGCTAATAAGTCACCGGATCAGTTTTTAAAGGAAATTGAAAGAGCGAATAAAGGAAGGCTTAAGATATATATTGGTGCTGCTCCTGGGGTAGGAAAAACTTATCAGATGCTTAGAGATGCACATGAAATGAAAGAAAGTGGAATAGATGTGGTTATTGGACTCGTTGAGACCTATGGACGAAAGGGAACTATAGCTCAGATTGGGGATCTCGAATTAGTGCCAATGAAAGAGATAGTATATAAAGATGTCATATTGGAAGAAATGGATGTGGAGGCTATATTAAAAAGAAAGCCTCAAGTTGTAATTGTAGATGAACTAGCTCATACTAATGTGCCTAATAGTAGAAATCAAAAGCGCTTTCAAGATGTCCTTGAGATTATAGAAAATGGTATAAGTGTTATGACAGCTGTTAACATACAGCATTTTGAGAGCCTAAATGATTATGTAAATAGAATGACTGGCGTAAAGGTAAGAGAAACAATTCCAGATACTCTTATGGATTTAGCAGATGAAGTTGAAGTTATTGATGTTTCAATAGATGCATTAAGAGATAGATTGAGGCAGGGCAAAATTTATAGCAAGGATAAAATTGAAACTGCTTTAAATAATTTCTTTAGAGTAGGAAATCTTACTGCTTTAAGAGAATTAACACTAAGAGAAGTAGCTAATGAGGTGGATGAGCACCTCATGGAATATAAGAATGCTAAAAGTGTAGAGGGGCTTGTAGGAGCACAGGAAAAAATTCTTGTGTGCGTTAATCTAAACTTTAATGCTGAATATCTAATTAGAAGAGGCTATAGAATAGCAAAAATGCTAAAAGCTCCTCTATTTGTTTTATATGTAAAAAGTAATGAATACACAACTGACAGAGAAAAACTAAAGAAGCTAGATGATTTAAGTGAGCTTTGTACTAAGCTTGAAGCCGAATTTAAAGTAGTTGCTGCAAATGATCCAGCAGTACCAATAATTGAGTTTGCTAAGGAATATGGTATAACTCAAGTAATAATAGGGCAGTCTGCAAGAACTAGATCTCATGAGATAATAAGAGGGTCCATTGTAAGAAAGATAATGAGAGGTATAAAATATGTGGATGTTTTAGTAGTTGCTGACCCAAGGATTTAATATGAGTAAAGAGCTGGAAGATGTGTAAAGATACATCTTCTTATTGTATTAGTATACAAAGGTAAAGTAAAAATTGAAATAGTTTGTATATTTTTTTATTTAGGGGGAAGATGTTTGTTTAGTAAGTATGCAGATTTAGAAAACGATACTCTCAAAAATTATTCTTCTATATTAGCTGAGAACTGTTATGGTATTTCACTAATATTTAAAATATATATAAATACTAAAAATTGTATAGATTATATTCCAGATAATGTACTTCAAAAAGCTTCAGAAACACTTGTTATGGGAAGAGGAAATAATTTTAGTAAAAACATATTACTCTATTCTTTGTTAAAAATAAGTGGCTTTGAATGTGAGCTAAATTACAAATATATTGTTGATAATACAAAGGTAATAACTTGTAAAAATAATAGTATTATCCCTTGGTTTTACGTTAATGTATATTATCTTGACAAGAAACTTGAAATGGATTGTAGTCTTGATAGGTCCTACAAAAAATCTGCTGGAGTTGTAATAGATGGAAATGAAATGGAATATAGCGTAGAAAAGTATAAGGTAAAAAATAAAAGGGCTTTTTCATTACTTCCTATGGACGTAGAAGATAGTGAAGACTATGTTTTAAATATTCTATCAAGACGAGGAGTAGCTGGAGTCTATTCAAGGTTGAGGGGGATTGGATATGTATAATATTGTTATTGGTGCTTCAAAGTATGGTGAAATGATTATAGATATGTTAATGCAAAGAGAGAAGTTAGTAATGGCCTTGGACAAATATGAAAGTCTTAAAAGAATTGATAAAAAAAGAATTTTAAAAATTCAAGTGAATATTGAAAATGTTAAACTTGTTGAAGGTGAGATAAAAAATCAAGAAATTGAGGGTATCTATATTCTTACTGATGACGATAAGTTAAATCTAATGCTTGGGGAGTATTTATCATCCTATAATAATGTGAATGTTTTACTATCAGAGGAGAAAATGCTGAAACTTGCAGGTGTAAAGTACAAGGTTATTTGTCCTGATACACTTGTGAAGGATTTTATTTCAAGGGGGATAGAATAATGGTAGCAGTGGTAGTTGGTGATTTAAAGAAAAGTGAATTGATTTTACAAGATTTAAGAGATGCAGGGTTTGGAGTGGCCTTTATAGATACAGATAAAAATAAGGACATTACAGATTTATGTTTAAGGGAAAATAGAATCCAGTTTGCGAAGCTTTTTATAGCTTTAACTGAAGAAGATCAGGTTAATTTATACCTGTGTAAGCTTGCTAAGATAGTTTATGGAGTACCAAAGACTATTGCAATAGCAAATTATCCAGATAATATAGAGCTTATGAAAGAACAACTGATTGACAATGTTATTTGCTCTAATTTGTTTATAAAGGAAAGTATTGAAGATATTATCGGTGAGAGAGCAAGTGGATGTAAATAGTTATTATTGGATGTGGAAGGCTTGGAAGTAATTTGGCTATGTAATAAAATAATGATAATGAGCTGCTAATAAGTTTTCGCATGGTAACTTATTAGCAGTATTTTATTCTATCGGCTAAACAAAAATATATCCCTATTTTTTAATATGGAATTGAATGGTAACGATTAGTGTTTTAAGAGGATTTATATAGTAAATATGAGGTGTCTTATTTATATAACCTACTTAAGTTTTTCTGCTAGTATTTGTGCTAATGTGGTTTTCATTGAAGACCCTATTTCAACGGCTCCACTATTAATATTTATACTTCCATCGCTGTTGAAAGTAAGTACAACTCCAGAAATGGCATCTGTAGGAGAATCTGAGGTTTTCCAAAAGCAACTTAATCCCTTTGCACGTATCATACCATTTTCTAACTCTATCCTATTGCCTTCGTCCCATTTAATCATATCCTTTAATTTTGAGAGGCAGCTATTTAGATTTCCTAAATTACTTAAATTTAGTTTGACTTGCGATTGAATCACAACATAAATTTTCTATATTATATGGGCCGGTGCAGTCCACTGCTATAGCTTTAGCCATACGTGGACCTATATCTGCATATGCTCCGCAATCTACCCAATATGTACACTTCAAAGCCACCACCTACAAAGGGAACATGAACAGATATATTTCCTTCAGGTACATTGTAAGCTTTGCTTAATAGTTTCTTAACTGAGAATGGAGCTTGGGAAGAGGTATAGATTATAAATTGACCATTTGGTAGAATTTGAGCTCTAGCATTTCTTGTTTCCATAGCTATGTGGTCTGATTGAGGCAGTGAAAAGGATCCATCTACTATTACATTGCTTTCTTTAAAGCCTTTTTCAAGATCTCCTTTTCGAATCTTTATATGATCAGCAATGTTACTATTCGGTTCATGATATACATCTTCAACTGCAAGGTTATACTGTGAAGCATTTTCGTGAATTAATGGCGAGTTTAGCTTAATAGCTTCAATTACTGAATTAACAACAGGGAGAGGCTCATATTCAACCTCTATAAGGTTTACGGCACTCATAGCATCTTGCTCACTATTAGCAATTACTATGGCTACTGGTTCTCCGAAATATCTTACCTTATCTCTTGCAATTGGAGGTCTGTCTTCAATAACTGTGCCCAATAACCCTAAATAATAGTCTCCGGTAATTATGGACTGAACACCAGTAACCTGGATAGCTTCATTTATATTAATTGATTTTATTTTTGCATGAGAATATGTGCTTGTGAGTATTTTGCCATACAGCATATTTGGTACTATAGTGTCATCAGTATATTTTGCAGTGCCAGTTACCTTGTTACAGGCCTCTTTTTTCGGATTATTTACTCCTATGCTTGTGAAACTTTCCATTGTTGCTGCCTCCAGTATGAATATATCCGTAATATTTATGAAAATATTAAAAATAAATAGTCAAAATTATTTTTCCTTTATTTAGGTGGATTATACATAGTTGAATAATCCATTACCAATATCTAAAATTTTGTTTAAAGTTTTAAATATATTCTTATTTAAAAGGGTAGATTAACCATATATGGTTAAGTTGTTTTGCATAAATACGGAAGTTAATTTTTAAGTTTTAAGAGGTGTGCTATGATATACGAAAAAAAGTTAGTAGAAAAGAGATTAACGGAAGCTTACAATAAGGCTAAAATTGAATACTTTGATAACAATTCTAAATATATATTTTTCAGTGACTGTCATAGAGGAGATTGTACACCATCAGATGAATTTGCTAAAAATCAGAATATCTTTTTATTTGCATTAGAATTCTATTTTAATAATGGATATACTTATGTGGAGGCTGGAGATGGAGATGAACTTTGGCAACACTCAAATTTTAAAGAGATAAGGCTGGCACATGATGAGGTGTTTTCTCTACTAAAAAAGTTCTATGATTCCAACAGATTGATTATGTTATATGGTAATCACAATGTGTACTTAAAGTATAAAGATTTTGTACAAAAGAATTATTATAAATTCTACGATGATTATAACCAGGAAGACGTGGAATTATTTCCTGGGATTACGCTATATGAGGCAGTGGTGTTTAAACATAAAAGTACAGGACAGGAAATACTTACTGTTCATGGTCATCAAGGAGACATAATGAATGACAGGTTATGGCGGTTTACTGTACTTACAGTAAGATATTTTTGGAGATATCTGAACTCAATAGGATTTACAAATCCTGCAAGTCCTGTAAGAGATTCTGAAAAGATTCATAAAATTGAACGCATTTATAATGGGTGGATTGAAAGAAACAAAATTATGATCATCTGTGGACATACTCATAGACCGTATTTTCCCAAAGCTAACGAATTACCGTACTTCAATGATGGATCATGCGTGCGAGCAAGTGGAATACAAGGTATTGAAATAGAAGAGGGGAAAATAACGTTGATTAATTGGAAAATCAGCTATGACTCATCGGGTGATCTTCATATAAAAAGGGAAATATTAAGAGGACCAGAGCCAATCGAAACATTTGATTTAAGAAATTATAAAACAAATGAGTAAAGTGATGTTAAATCGTTACATAGTTTTTCTTATTTGTTTATAAACATAGAAAATGAGGTTGGTAGGAAACATACGCTGTTTAAACAGGATAATCATTGATAAAACTGCTTCAACCAATCCTATGATAAAAAATATAACATGCAGATAAATTACCGTATTAAGCATGATACATTGGACGATAATCCAAATTACCAATGCCCAACTAAATATGCTACTTACGTATCCATGAAATCTTGGTTTTAAAAGAATTATAAAAGCACTTATAATATTTCCAAGCCCAATCACTGCAAATAAGATAATACCAGGTATAAGATAATTACTAAAAGGTGAATTTTTCAGAGCATCAGTTGGCATTCCCCCTGGCCCTTGAGGATTTAGAATAGCCATCATCCCGCCGCCCACGGCTCCTAACCCTACAAATGCATGCAAAATAAACAATAACCGATATACTTTCTTCATCTCTTTTCCCTCCACTCACCATAAAATAAATTAATGCATCATTAAAGATAATTATAAGCTTATTATATTATAAGGCAATTATACCACAAAGTGGATGAATATGATTTATTTGTTGGAAGAATTTTTGCTTAATCAAAAATTAATATTTTATAACAAAAAGTAAGGGTGAATAAAAAAGTTGTCTATTATAGTTATAATTTATTCTTTTACTATGTTTATTTTCAAACTTAGGATAACGATTCTCAAATTTTATGATTTTCCAATATATCTATTGACAATGTGACTTACCAGTCATATAATGTGACTATAAGGTCATATGACCCATGAGTCATAGTTTCACTGTGAAAAATACTAAGGTGGTGTATCCATGCCAAAAGAAACTTTTTTAAACTTATCAGAAGAAAAACAAGAATTAATAATGAGGGCTGCTATAGATGAATTTATGAACCGAGGTTATGAGAAGGGCAATATTGGTGATATTGCAAAGGCGGCTGGCGTTGCTAAAGGCAGCATGTATCAATATTTCGAGAATAAGAAGGAGCTTTTTTTATATTCGGTCAAATGGGCTATGGAGCTTGTTATGAAAAAATACAACAAAGTCATGCTTACTGATGTGAAGGATATAAATATTTTTGATTACCTTTATGAGAGCTCCAAAGAAACTTGGCAGCAGATGAGAGAAGAAAGGGAAGTTATCATTTTTATTCAGGATGTATTTCTAGGTAAATACAACAATGTAAAGGATGAAACCATGAATTATATGCTGAAGGTAATGGATGATTACACGTTGCGGCTTATAAGAGATGGAAAGAAAAATGGATATATAAGAACTGATGTTGATGACAATATACTTGCTATGTTTATTACAGGAGCCTCAATTAAAATGAAGGAATACATTATGAACAAAGCAAGAAATGCTGGAGATAATTTAATAGATGAAACCTTTGAAGCAAATGAAAGTGAATTTAAGAGCATGATAGATTTAATAAAAAATGGAATGGGGGCAAAGTAAATGTTTGTAGAAGTAAAAAATTTAAAGAAGAGCTATAAAACAGGTGATATAAAAACTGATGTATTAAAGGGTATAGGAATGAAGCTTGAAAAAGGTGAGATAGGAGTAATACTTGGACCTTCGGGGTCAGGAAAATCAACTATGATGAATATACTTGGTGGGATTGACAGGTGCGATGCTGGAGAGGTAGTGGTTGATGGAATAGACATTACCTCTCTTAAGGATGATAAACTTACTGATTATAGAAGGGAAAATATTGGTTTTGTATTTCAATTTTACAACCTTATTCCAAATCTTACCGTAGGAGAAAATATTGAAGTAGTTTCTAACATAAGCAAGTCTCCGCTAAATACTGATGAGGTACTTAAGGCTGTAGGAATGCTTGATAAAAAGCGCAGATTTCCAAAGGAATTAAGTGGTGGGGAACAGCAGAGAGTTTCCATAGCAAGAGCAGTGGTTAAGAACCCTAAACTGCTTTTATGTGACGAACCTACAGGAGCACTAGACTTTACAACTTCAAGAGAGATATTAAAGCTTTTGCAAAAGATTAATGAAGAGTTTGGTACAACAATATTAATGATAACTCATAACACTGCTATAAGTGCAATGGCAAACAGAGTTTATAGAGTTAGAAGCGGAGAAATTGTGGAGACGAAAATCAATGAAAGGATTATTCCAGCAGAAAGGATTGAGTGGTAATGGTCATAAACAAAAAAATAAAGAGAACTATGCTGGAAAGCAAGTCTCAATATCTAGGTTCTTTAATACTAATAATTATAAGCTGCTTAACTTATACAATGTTCAACCAGTTAGCAAGCAACATGGCTAATATTACTTCCTCCTTTGAAAAAAAATATGTTCAAGAGGATGCAAGCTTTGTTGTAGATAAAAAGTTAAGCAATATACCTGAGCTGGAATCAAAGTTTAATGTAGTTATTGAGGAAGCAGCTTCTTTTGATTATTCAATTTCAAAGGATAAAACCTTAAGGGTCTTTGAGGAAAATACAAAGGTGAATATTCCAGCATTAATTGAAGGAAATAAACTTGGAAAGAGCGGTATAATTATTGACCCTGCTTACGCTAAAGCTAATAATGTGAAAGTTGGGGACAAACTAGATATAAATAATACAACCTTTATAGTAAACGGCTTTATGTCACTGCCAAACTATATATACCCACTAAAATCTCAAAGTGATCTTCTTAATGACCCAAACAGCTTTGGAATAGCAGTTGTAACTAAATCAGATTTTAACGCTATGAAAAAGGGTAATATATTCTACAGCATAAAGTATCTTGGGGATAAAAAAGATGCAGAAAATAAATTAGCTGAATTAAAGGATTATCTTAAGAACAATAATGTAGTTATACTTAGCTGGACAAATATCGGTGAAAATTTAAGAGTTAGCTACGTAACAGCAAAAATTGATAGTATAAATAAGGTTAGTGCTACAATTCCAGTATGTATATTGCTCTTAACCTGCATTTTAGCAGGTATTGTAATGTGGAGAATGCTTAAAAGAGAAGCTAAGATTATAGGAACTCTTTATGCTCTTGGTTATAAGAAAAAAGAAATAATGAAGCATTACCTTATGTATTCAATATCTATTGCTATTTTGGGTGGAGTAATTGGAACTGTTTTAGGTTCCTTAACCTTAAAGCCAATGCTTAAATTTATGATTTCATATTTCAATATGCCAATGGATTCAGTAACCTTCAACCTTAAATACATTGGAATAAGCATACTTCTTCCAATTCTGTTTTTAGTGATTAGCAGCTATTTTGTTGTAAATAGAGCATTAAAATTCTCACCTGTTGATCTTATCAGGGGTGGAAAGGAAAAAAATAAAGTTGGGTTTATAGAAAGAAAATTAAACTTAGATAAATTTAAATTTAATACTAAGTTTAAGATAAGGGAACAGCTTAGGAGTATACCAAGAAGTATTTTCCTGCTGCTTGGAGTAACAATGGCAACAATGCTGCTGCTCTTTGGCTTTGCTGCTAAGAATTCAATGGATTTCATGATGAAGGATACTTATGAAAGCACCTATAAGTATCAATACCAGTATATATTCAATTCATTGCAAAAGGGAGTTCCAACCAGTGGAGAAGCTTTTTCAATGTCACCTTTTTCATTAAAGTCAGACAGTAAAAAGAGTTTTTCAGTATGCGGAATAAATACCGATTCACAATATATTATGCTAAAGGACAGTTCAGGAAAAAGGTTAACTGCAGATAAAGTTATAATAACAAGACCTCTAGCTGATAAGCTTATGCTTAAACCACAGGATACAATTACAGTTGTTAACAAGCTAGACTCAAGAGAATACAACATCAAAATTGACAGCATAGCTGAAACCTATGTTGGAGAGAACATTTATATGCCATTATCAAGCTTTAATGAAATGCTTAACTACCCGGTAGATAGTTATATAGGACTTTGGAGTGCAGAAAAAATAGATATACCTGAAAACAAGCTTTTATCTACAGCTACCATTGATGATTTTAAAAAGTCCTTTGATTCTGTTACTCAACCTTTACAATATGCTGTTGGAACAATGTCCTTTTTTTCCTTTATAATAGGGCTAATTGTTATTTATGTGGTAACTTCTCTAGTTATTGAGGAAAACAAGGAAAGTATATCTCTTATGAAGATTATGGGCTATAGGAAGAAAGAAGTATATTCATTAATACTCAATAGTTCTGCTATAACAGTAGTGATAGGGTATATTTTAGGAGTTCCCCTTATACTTGCTTCACTTACTGCTATGTTTGCATCTGCTACAAAGGATATGAACTTCTCATTTCCAATAAGAATAGACTATATATATGTTTTAATTGGCTTTGTAATAATTTATCTAACTTATGAAGTATCAAAGATACTCAGCAGAAGAAAAGTAAATAGAATATCTATGTCAGATGCTCTAAAATCTGGACTAGAATAAGTAATGAAGCCTTGCTGCAATAGCAGGGCTTTATTACTTATCTTAGCACATATATAACATTTAATTTATGGATATGCTATAATAAGATAATTAAAAAATAGGGAGTGAACTAAATGGCAGATAAAAACATTGAAATAATGAAAAAGATTATTGAAGCAAAAAAGAAAAAGAGTGCTGAGCAAAGTGGAAGTGGTAGAGCTGAAAAGAATATAGGAAGTGCAAGAAAGGGCAGCAGAAGCAATAAGAAGACTGGCGGATTGTTTGACAAAGGCTAATAGTAAAAAGTTAAATACCAGTAGTTCACTTATGGAACTTGAAAATATAGGTATATTATTAGAAAACAATAAAAAATGCAGTGGATTCATTTAATAATTCCACTGCTATTTTTTTATTTGAAATATATCATCTTTTAGCGTGTCTAGTAACAGCTCTCAGCATGCTTCCTTCCACAATGTCTTTCAAAATGTTTACAATTCTTTCTGGAGATTCTTTCATACCGTTTTTTGCCCATTGAAGAGCAATACCTACAAAGGCGTGGTTATAAAAATCGCTTATAAAATTTTTATCCTCTTCACTAACGTCTAGACCATCAGCAACATGATCAAGCACATTTTTAATAAGTTCGTGGGTAACCTTAAATAGATATCTGTCAAAGCCATTTTGTTCGGGGGTATTGAGTGCATTAATATAAAATGCTTTATTGTTCATTAAGTACAATAAAATCCTGTATATTCCATCTATCCATGTGTCATAAGACTTATAATCAGCTATACTTTCAATGGCTTCAGTATAATAAATCCAATTTACAAGATCAAATTTGTCTTGAAAGTGATAGTAAAAGGTTGTCCTGTTAAGACCACAGTTGTCAACAATCATCTGTATAGATATTTTACTTAATGGAGTTGTCTCCATAAGTTGCTTTATGGATTCAGCAAGAGCTTTTTTAGTTATTAAAGATTCTGACATAATAACCACCTACTACAAAGATTAGTATTAATAAATACCTTATTCTACAAATTAAAGGTTAATGTTCATACTGAGATAATGCTAATATTATAGCAAAAAGCGGAGCTTATGACAACAAAAAGGAAGTCATTTTGACTTCCCCTAATATATTAATATTATTTGCTGCTGATTATTTACTTTCAGTTAGCTTTAGTGTAACAGTTTGCTCTTTTCCATCTCTATTAAGTGTAACTGACACTTGATCGCCTGCTTTGTGTTTTGCTTTAATAGTATTTACTTCATCAAAGGTAGTTACCTTTTGACCATCAAATTTAATTATTACATCTCCAGCCTGAATACCTGCCTTTTCTGCTGGACTAAATTCTGTAACTTGTTGAACGTAAAGTCCTACAGGCATATTGTATTGTTTTGATATTTCGCTGTCTATTTCTCTGCCTTGAATTCCTATTAATAAAATTGGTTTTGAAAGGTTTGATATTTTATCCTTTATAGCATTTATAGGAATTGCAAATCCAAGACCTTCAACTCCACTTTCCTTTATTTTAGCAGTATTTATACCTACTACTTGACCTCTAGAATTAATAAGTGGTCCACCACTGTTACCGGAGTTTATAGCAGCATCGGTTTGGATATAAGTAGCTTTATTAGTATCACCACTTATTTTTCTATTAAGTGCACTTACTATACCTGTAGTTACTGAGCCAAAAAAGTCTGTGCCTAGAGGATTTCCAATAGCAACTACTTCTTCACCTACTTGAAGGCTGTTCGAGTCTCCAAGTTCTACAACAGCTGGTATGTCAACCTTATCTGTTATTTGAACTACAGCTACGTCATAATTAGCATCATAGTTAACCACCTTTGCATTAGCCTGTTTACCATTGCTTAATACAACTTTTACTTGTTGAGCTCCTTCTACAACGTGATAATTAGTAAGTACATAACCTTCTTGACTTATTATCATTCCTGAACCTACGCCTTGCTGTACACCTTGTCTCCCGAAGAAATCTTGCTGCCCTTGAATAGTAGTTGTTACTGCTACTACTGCTGGCCCTACCTTCTTAGCTATTTCTGTAGCTGACATAGCGCTGCCAGTTGTAGATAGCTGAGTTGGATGATTATCATATACAGTAGTTGCTGCTTGAGTACTGCCGGATATAGATTTATATAGTGGTGAATTTTTAAATAGGCTGGTGTTAGGTAGTCCGTATAGAATAGCAGCTCCTGAAGCAGCCCCACCTATTGTTGTACATACAACACCTACAAGTACGTAGGACATGACCTTTTTAAACATACCAGGTTTCTTATTAGTTTTTTTCTGATTATAGCTATTATAATTACTTGATGTATTATTATTGTCATTTATGCTGTTAAAGTTAGCTTTAATATTACTGCCATTCATATTTTCACTAAAGGTATTTTCAACAGGTATTGAAGGTTTTACTTCAGTGTTTTCTTCAGATATAGCATTATTTACTGGTTCTGCTTCGTTTACCATTACAAAGTTTTCACCAAGAACTAGATTATCACCGTATTGATTCAATTCGCTAGTGATATCAAATTTTTCAGCTTCTACATTATCTTCATTAGTGATATTAAAGCTTTGAGGTTCCATATTTTCACCGTTTGGTCTTTGTGTATTATTTTCCATATATAATTCCTCCCAATCTATATTGGATTTATATCTATCTTATGTATTATAAGATAGAATACTTTTATGTCAATTTTGTGACAATGATGTAAAGAAATTTAAAATTTCACACCTAAAATTGAAAACAAATTGTTAAAAGCACAAAAATCAAATATATGATATAATAAAAGGATTAGAAAAATCAATGGTATTTTGGAGAGAAAAATGGTTAGAGAAGACATGCTATTACAAATATTTAATGAAGAAACCAGTGGTAAAAATCATATAAGCGGTCAAAGGGTACTGAATAATGATTTGGTCTCTTCTATAGATATTTCTGGCGAAGAAGAATTAGTTTGTATAAATGGAAATGTAATATCCGAGGGTCTTTTTAATGAATATAAGACTAAAATTGAAATGGATATAAAGAAGAAAAGTATTTTTTCTACATTCTGCAGCTGTGAAGATTATGAAAAAAATGAGTTTAAAAAGAGAAACTATTGCTGTAAGCATTTAGTAGCAACTTATTATAAAGCATTAGAGGACCTAGCAAAACACCCATTATTATATGAGGATGAAGCAAAGGACAGATTAGCGAGTAATAATAGCAGCATACTCTCAATTCTTTTAGGAGATGAAAAGGATAAAGATGAAATAAAAATTGAAGTATTCGTTAATAAAAATCAGTGGAGTTATAATTTAAATGCTGAGTTTAAGATAGGGCTTAATTCTATGAGCTCAAATAATCTTTATGTATTAAAGGATATAAATCAGTTTTTATTCAGTATTTATAATAACACCCCAATAGTCTTCAGTAAGAATTTCACTTTTGATATGAAAATTCAAAGATTCAGCACTAGGGATAAAAGGCTAATTGAGTTTATTGAAATGCTTATGGATATGGATAGAGATCATAGATATAGCAAAAGTGGAGAGAGTATTATTGATGGAAAGTATGTAAATATTCCTATGTATATGGTTAGAGAGTTTTTTAGAGTTATAAGAAAGCATAGAGTATATTTAAATGAGGGATTCTTTTTTAGACCTGTAGAAACAGAAATTTTGCTGGAGGCACCTTCTTTAGACTTTGACTTGAAGCTTATAAAAGAGGATTATGTACTTAAATCACCAGGGGGAATGCCTGAGGCTTTAGGTTCTAAAAATGATGTTTTTTTATATGGCACCAGCATATATCTCCCGGACTATGAATTTTGCTACAAGATAAGACCGTATCTGCAGGTCTTTAATGAGGCAAAGGTTATAACTATGCCAGCAGAGAAAGAGGAATCCATACTGAGAAATTTGATACCGGACCTAAATCTGTTATCACAAGAGGTCACATTGTCTAAGAATATAAAAGAGAAAATTGTTATGTCTCAGTGCAAATTTAATTTTTACCTTAATAAAGAGGGAAAAGACATAACTCTAGCAACAAAGGTGATGTATGGGGCTTATGAATTTAATATTTTTGAAGATTTTAAAGATAAGATAATATATAGAGATTCCAAAAAAGAAGCATTAGTAATTTCTAAACTGAGAGCTTTAGGATTTTCTGAATCTAAGGGAAAGTTCTATTTATTAATGGATGATGATTATATATTTAGATTCTTAAAATATGAAATTTCAAAGCTTCAGGAATTAGGAGAAGTGTTTTATTCAGAGAACTTTAAAGGGTTAAAAGCTATAGGCTCTAAAGGAATTGTAGGAGATATAAAGGCTGGCAAATATAATTATTTTGAAATGGACTTTAAGATAGGCGACATTCCTCCAAAAGAAACAGCTGAAATATTAAGGGCATTTAGGGATAATTTAAAATACTATAAGCTTAAGGGTGGAGAGTATTTGGATCTAGAAGAATTAGAACTTAATAAACTTTTAAAGCTCTTGGATGCAGTGAGTAATAAGAACATAAATGAAAATCGTATAGAAATACCTAAAAATAAAGCTGCATTTATCAATGACTTTATTCAGGATGAAGGTATTAGGTACATAAATGGAACTGAAGAACTTAAAGAAGTGAGTGATAAATTTAAAAACATTGAAAAGGTTAAATTCAAAGTGCCAGAGGAACTTAAGGGGACTTTAAGAGAATATCAAAAGGTTGGTTACAATTGGCTTAAAACTTTAGACTATATGGGCTTTGGAGGAATTTTAGGCGATGAAATGGGACTTGGCAAAACACTCCAAACAATTGCCTTTATTCTATCTAATAAGAGCAGCAAGACTCTGATTGTAGCACCAACCTCCTTGATATATAACTGGACCTCTGAGTTTGAAAAGTTTGCACCTTCTGTTAGAGTAGCAGCTGTTAATGGACCTAAGGAAGAAAGAGAAGAGATTATAAAGGAATTGCAAAACTATGATGTATTTATTACTACCTATAATTTATTGAAAAGGGATATGGAAAGCTATAATTCAGTAGAATTTGATTATTGCATATTAGATGAGGCTCAATATATTAAAAATTCAAATTCACAAAATGCTGCAGCTGTAAAAGAAATAAAAGCTATAAATAGATTTGCTCTTTCTGGCACACCTATAGAAAATTCACTTATGGAATTATGGTCAATATTTGACTTTATTATGCCGGGCTATCTATATGACGAGAAGAGATTTAGTGTAAGGTATTATAAGAGACTGAGAGAAAGTCCTGAAATAATAAATGAACTAAACAAACTAATAAAGCCATTCATACTTAGAAGAAAAAAGAAGGATGTTATAAAGGAACTGCCGGATAAAATTGAAAAGAACTTAATGGTAACAATGGAAGAGGAACAAAAAAAGATTTACAAAGCTTATGCAAATTATGCTGTTGAGTTAATTGAAAAGAGAGTAAAGGATTATGAATTTAGAAATAGCAAAATTGAAATCCTTGCTTATATAACAAAGCTGAGACAGCTGTGTTTAGATCCATCAGTGATAATGGATAATTATACTGGAGTAAGTGCTAAAATTGAAGCTCTAGTAGAACTGCTTCAGCAGAGTATAGAAGAGGGACATAGAATACTTATATTTTCACAATTTACCTCAGTTTTAAAAAATATAGGGAAGAGAATTTCAGCAGAGGGAATAAGTTATAGTTATTTGGATGGTTCAATTTCATCGGAAAAGAGAATGGACATGGTTACCAGTTTTAATGGTGGAGAGAACTCGGTATTCTTAATTAGCTTAAAGGCTGGGGGAACGGGACTTAACCTAACTTCTGCAGATGTAGTAATTCACTTTGACCCTTGGTGGAATCCAGCAGTAGAGGAACAGGCTACTGACAGGGCACATAGAATAGGACAAAAGAATGTTGTGGAGGTTATAAAGCTTATAGCCAAAGGAACCATTGAGGAAAAGATTGTATCTCTCCAAGAGGAAAAGAAAAAACTAATATCACAGTTAATGGGGGAAGAATTGTCAAAGGCAGATGGCTTTGCGGATTTAACAGAGGAGGAAATTTTGGGACTATTCCAAGCATAGGTATAGTAAATAAAAATTATTTACTATATATGTTGATTATTATTTCTATATGTGTTATACTTAAAAAGCGTTGGATGTTTGAAAATATCTAACACTAAGATTTAATTTGGTGAACAACATATCCTCTTTTATAGAAGTATTTGTTAATCTAATTTTTTCTTAAATTCTAAAAAAGGAGGAATGTTTAAATGGCAGATAAGACTTTAGTATGCAAAGATTGCGGAAAAGAATTCATATTCACAGAAGGCGAGCAAGCTTTCTACAAAGAAAAAGGATTCGAAAATGAACCACAAAGATGCCCAGATTGTAGAAGAGCTAGAAAGCAACAAAACAATAACAGAGGCTTCAGAAGATAGTAATTAGTTTACTAGTACCCTATAGGATTATTCCTATAGGGTTTTTACTTTTAGAGACAAAAATGGTGCCGCAAACTATTTTAAAATAGTTCTGCTGCACCGTTTTATACTTTTGAAGAGGGATTTATTTGAAGCGTACAGCTTCTATTCCCCAATTGTCAAACTTATCTATCAACCATTTTCCGTTTTCATATTTCAAAAGAGCTTCTCTTTTAGCAGGTTCTTTTAATCCAATTGTATCAGCAGTAAATTCTATATATATACTTGATCTACTTATTTTTTTTGAAGTTATTTTTCCGCCCGTTATGTCTATATTCAAGCCAGCTTGACCTTCGATTAGGTAATAAATATGATTATTAATTACGATGATAGAGCTTTTTAGTTTAGCTTTAAAATCATCAGTAAAAAATTTATCTAGTGATATTTCCTTATTGAGAAATGCATTTAAAGAGCTATCATCACATATTTCTTTTGGAAGCTTAGAATAAAAATGGTCATTCATTTCTATTTCAGGATAATTGTATTTATCTTTTATTTTTTCTATACCTCTTATGCTGGTATTTCCGTTACTTAGTAGCTCTAATATTTGTTCGTCTGTGATTGCTGGTATGTCATCTGTATTATTTTTTATATTAGTACTGCTGCTCCCTGGTGTAGAGTTGCTATTGGTTACTGTGTTTTTTTCTGAGGATTTTGAGTTATTACTAGTTAAAAAAGAATTATTATCCGCTTCATTATTAGGTGAAGATAGCGTATTATTTGGGGTTAATTGGTTTGCTGAATTTTCAATTGCGCTGCTTTTGAATGTTGATAAAGGCACATTCTTGCTGTTTGTTAATGAAGTGCAGCCAATTCCAAAGGTTAATATTACAGCTGTAATTGAACCTATTAAAGAAGCTTTTTTATATTTAGAAATCATTACTATTCTCCTTTTTATTTCTGATTTTTTAATCATTGAAGTGGTTCCAGGAATACTTATGGGTGAAGATATAAACTTAGCAAGCTTTAATATTGTATTTCCATAGTTTGTTCTTTCACTGCTACTTAAACATTTTAAAGTTAGTGTGTCACAGTGAATTTCGCAGTCTGCTCTCATTCTTTTGAAGCAGTACCATATTATTGGATTAAACCAGTGAATGGATAGAATGAGAGTAGTAATCCAATTAAATAGGATATCTTTGTTTTTTAAATGGTTAACTTCATGATAAAAAATATATCTTTTTTCTTCTGGAGACAATGAATTAATTAAATCTTCAGAAATTAGAATCCTTTTCTTTAATATTCCTATTGCCATTGGCATAGTTGCTCTATCATCCATAATAATAGATATATTGCTTTTAAAATTTAAATTCTTTTTACAATGTTCTAAATTATCCATAGTAGTTTTATCTGAGCAGATGTTTTTAATATTAATCTTATGAATGAAGGTAATATAACATACTAAAAAATATGTTAGTAACATTGAAGAAAATATAACCCAGATGAAAGCTAATGTATTAAAATTAAAGTAATTGTTTGGAATAATATGATCACTTTCGATTGACAATGGTGAATTGCTTTTGCTATAAACCTCCATATATTTGTTTGTAGAGCTGTGGTCATTATATAATTTGGAATCAGAAATTGAAGCATTGTTTTGTTCTGTATTCAAAGTGCTTTTTTGTTCCATAATCGAATTAGAAAAATTTATATTAGGGTTAATAATATTATTAGATGATATAAAGGATGTATTACTAAAAACATTAAAGATGCTTATTGGACTACTTGGAGTAAAGGGAAACATTAGCCTTAGTACTAATAGAAGCCAAATATAATAATGCCATTTAGAACTTAATTTATATTTAAAAATGCCTTTTACAAATAATATTAGCAAAGCAGTGACAGATCCCATTAGGGAAGTAGTAATTAATATATTAAAAGCAATATTTAGAGTCACTAATCTCACCACCTATTTATTTTTCTCTTCCAACAGGCGTTTTAACTCTTCAATTTCTTCATCTGAAAAACTTTCTTCTTTAAGGAAATTAGATACAAGTAAGTGAATGGAACCGTCATAGAGTTTTTCTAAAAACGACTTTGTTTCGTGATTAGTCAGTTCCTCTTTTGATATAAGTGGGGCATATTGGTAATGGGAGGAAAACCTGCTTGCTGAGATACCCCCTTTTTTTACTAAACGACTTATTAAAGTATGAATTGTCTTTGGCTTCCAGGGTGTACTTTTAGAAACAGCTTCAATTATTTCTGAGGAAGTAAGAGGAGATTTCTCCCATAAAACCTTCATTATCTGAAGCTCGGCATCTGTAATATTTATGTATTCTTTCATTATAATTCCTCCTACAATTGTAGTATATTTATATAATATTCTATTTCCTACAATTGTAATACATATTTTATAATCAAAATAGTTACATAATATTACATAAATTTGCAAACATTCTATAAAAGGACTGATGCACTTGTTAGCTAAGTAAAAAACCACTCATAACTTTAAAAAATTAACCTTTTAGGCTTATTTCTTTAAAGTAAGAGTGGCTTTTGTATATTATCCAAGCATTAATTGATTTTTTATAGAAGAATTATAATTTTCAAAAACACATTTTAGTAGATCTACCGATATATTTGCAGTTTCATCATTATTGTCAAGAAGTGGGTTAAGCTCAACAAAATCAAGGGATACCATCATTCCGGAAGAAGCAAAAGCACTAAGTACCTTTTTAGCTTCATCAACTGTTAATCCATCAGCAACAGGAGTGCCTGTTCCTGGAACAAAGCTTGAATCCACAGCATCTATGTCAAAGCTCACATGTATTGCATCAACTTTATCTTTAAGATAAGCTATGCTTTCCTCAAGCACTTTGTCTATTCCTTGCTTTTTAATCTTGTCCATAGTATAGGCGTTAATACTGCAATCTTTAATTATATCAACCTCGCCAGGGTCTAGATCTCTACCAGCTATGTGCACAATATTTTCAGGTTTTATTTTTATTCTATGTTCAAACAGATTGACCAATTTATCTGGTCCTTGTCCAATTGATGCAGCCAGAGGCATGCCGTGAATATTTCCTGTAAAAGTAGTTTCGTGGGTGTTTAAATCCCCGTGTGCGTCAATCCAAACCACACCAAGATTTTTTATTTTTTTACTTACTCCTGCGATGCTTCCAATACCTAAGCTGTGGTCACCACCAAGTACTAACGGAAAATTACCCTTTGATATAGAGTCATACACTTTAAAAGCAAGCTTCGTGTTTGCATCTATTACTACATCGTAGAACTTTAATTTTTGATCACATCTGTAAATATGCTCATCACTAACTTTTGCAACCTCAATATCTCCAAGGTCGCATACATCATAATCCATTTCTTTTAATAATTGTTCAATTTCCATTTCTCTAAATTTATCAGGGCCGAAATTACTCCCTTTTTTTGCTGCTCCGTGGTTCATAGGCATTCCTATGATGTTTATTGACATGTATCATTCCTCCTTGGACTTTATAATTTATATGTAATTATAGATTTTGACTTATATAAATTCTAACAGTCTTTTTATACAGATTTTTTCTATTTATATAAGTTAAAACTTTAAAAACAGATTTAATTATAGCAAAAATTCACCAGATGTCTACAAAAAAATAATGAATAAAAATTCAATTCTGAAAAATTAAGGCTTGCGGAAATGTATTGATAAATAAGGCTTCAAGGATATTGTCGTGATATACTATAGATAATTTGGTATAAGTATACATATCTTTATTGGGGCACATTTCAAAATATTCTTGTAATTTGTTGAAAGTTGTCTAAAGTAAGTGGATGACTAAATTTGCAATAGGCAAAAATATGAAAGTAAATATTAGTAAAATGTATATTTATTAGAAAATTTTTTTCAATTTATAAATAAATATTTCAATTGCTCTTCAAAGATGTAGAGGTTTAGTACGGATTTTACATTTATTTACATAAGTTTATAACTCATGTATAATATTATATAATAGTAAAAAAGGGGCTTGAAATTATGAAAAAGAATTTTATCTGGGCATCTATTGCTGTTGCTGCTATCATTATTATTGGCGGAGTAGCTTATGTTGGTGGTGGATTACTAACTTCTAATAATAAAGTTACAGAGGCAAATAAGAATGATGCTAAATAAATGATTAGGGTATTTCTATAAATTAATGTGATTTTAAGCGTATAATGTTAGTATAGGATGTTATAAACATTGTGGAGGAATTTACGTGGATAAAGTAATAATGCATGTGGATATGGATGCTTTTTTTGCATCAGTTGAAGTAGTGGATAATCCTAAGTTAAAAGGAAAGCCTGTTATGGTTGGAGGCACTACAGAAAGAGGTGTTGTGTCTACCTGTTCTTATGAGGCTAGGGTCTTTGGCGTTAGAAGTGCAATGCCAGTTTTTATGGCTAAGGCAAGATGCCCTGAGGGGATTTTTCTTCCCGTTAGATATGAGCGGTATAAGGAAGTTTCCAATGTAATATTTAGTATACTTCATGAAATAACGCCCTATGTGGAGCCTTTGAGTATAGATGAGGCTTATTTAGATATAACTGACGTGAATGATAAACCTATTGAAGTTGCAAAGTTCATAAAAAATAAAGTCAAAAAAGAAACAGGATTGACCATATCAATAGGTATATCCTATAACAAATTTCTTGCTAAGCTAGCATCTGATTGGAATAAGCCTAATGGGCTTAAGATTATTACTGAGGGTATGATGCCTAAGATTTTATTTCCTCTGCCTGTGCGCAATGTTTACGGATTGGGTCAAAAGTCAGCTAAAAAACTTAATGATATTGGTGTGTTCACTATAGAAGAGTTGTATAAGCTTCCAAAAGAATTGTTAATTGAATTCTTTGGTAAGTATGGTTCTGAAATTTATGACAGGATAAGAGGTATAGATAAAAGAAAAGTTGAGATTTCTAGGGAAAGAAAATCTATAGGAAGGGAGACAACCTTAAGGACGGACACGGAGGATAAAGAGGAACTAAAGGAATATATATGGGAATTTGCAGTGGATATTTCAGAAACAATGCATAACAAAAATGTGAGTTCTAAAAGTATAACTATAAAGATAAAGACTGCCTCCTTTGTAAATCATACTAGGAGCAAGACATTAAACTATTATATAGATAATGCCGAGGAAATTTACAAGGAAGCTTGCAGTATTATAGATGAATTAAAATTAGATGAAAAAATAAGACTTATTGGATTATCAGTTTCTTCATTAAAAGAGAACAAGATTGAACAGCTGTCCTTTTATTAAAAAGGACAGCTTATTTCATGTTTTGTTCTCCCCATTCACTCATCATTTTTAGTACTGGAAGAAGGGTTAATCCTTTTGCAGTTAAGGAGTACTCAACCTTAGGAGGGATTTGATGATATTCTTCACGATGTACAAGACCGTCGTTTTCCAGTTCCTTAAGTTGGTTGCTAAGCATCTTATGAGTTATCCCATTAATGCTCTTTTTAAGTTCGTTATATCTTTTAACCCCATCTATAGATAAATAATACATAATTAGTATTTTCCATTTGCCTCCGATTGCATTCAGTGTACATTCAATTGGACATGTAAATTTGCGTATATCGCTACAAGTGTTCATAAATAATGTTACTCTCCTTTTGGATAGTATCTTACATAAAAGTGCATACTTTTATATAGTCACTTATGTTATATAATTAATATATATCATTATTTTTGAAAGGTAAAGAAAATATAAAGCAAATATTTGCTATAAAGGAGTGTTTATTAATGGCAAAGTTACTTAATCCACTAAAGATAAAGAATTTAACTTTAACAAATCGATTGGTTATGCCGCCTATGGCTACAGCAAAGGCGGAAAATGATGGAAAAGTAAGCCAGGGAGTTTTGGAATACTATAATGAAAAATCTAATGGTGGATATATTTCACTGATAATAATAGAGCACAGCTTTATAATGCAGCAGGGAAAGGCTAGTGAAAATCAGCTATCTGCAGCTGATGACAGTACAGTGGAAGGTCTTAGGAAATTAGCTGATACAATACATAAAAATGGATCAAAAGCAGTTATGCAGCTAAACCATGCAGGAAGTGCAGCGAAATTTGAGGTTACTGGGAAAGAAGTGGTTGGACCTTCAGCTGTAGCCAATCCTAGAATGGGGAATGTACCGAAGCAATTATCAGTTGAGGATATTAAAGACATAATCAATGCATTTAAAGAAGCAGCAAGACGTACTAAAGAAGCTGGCTTTGATGGAGTAGAAATACACTCGGCTCATGGGTATTTACTAAACCAATTCTTCTCACCATTAACTAACAAACGTACAGATGAGTATGGTGGCCAGGTACAGAATAGGATCAAGATACATTCAGAGGTAATCAAGGCTGTAAGAGAGGCTGTAGGAGAGGATTTTCCTATATTGTTAAGACTAGGAGCTGCAGATTATATGGAAGGTGGAAGTACTGCTGAGGATAGTAAAATTGCAGTAGTGGAGTTTGAAAAAGCTGGCGTAGATATAATAGATATTTCTGGAGGATTCAATGGCTATATAGTACCAGGAGCTAAAGAACAAGGGTACTTTGCTCCGCTTACTGAAGCTGTAAAAAGTGTGATAAACATACCTGTTATCTTAACAGGAGGAATTGTGGATGCAGAAGCAGCAGAGGTGCTTTTAACAGAGGAAAAAGCTGACCTAATTGGCGTAGGAAGAGCTATTTATAAGGATTCTAATTGGGCTCAAAATGCAATAGAAAGTTTAAGATAATAAAAGGGGAGATAAGAATGAAAGATTTTAATTATTCCATTCCAACAAAAATATTTTTTGGAGTAGATAAGATAAATGTGCTAGGAAGCCAAATCAAAAATTATGGTTCTAGAGTACTGCTTGTCTATGGTGGTGGTAGCATAAAGAAAAACGGCTTGTACAATAAAGTAATAGAAAATTTAAAAGAAAATAATATAAGCTTTTGGGAACTGCCAGGCGTGGACCCTAATCCTAGAGTTACAAGTGTAAGAATAGGTGTGGATTTATGTAGGGAAAATTCTATAGATATTGTGCTTGCTGTAGGTGGAGGAAGCTCTATTGATTGTGCAAAGGTAATTGCTGCAGCTGTGAATTATCCAGGTGATGCTTGGGATATTGTATTGGACCCAAGAAGAATAAAAGGTGTGCTTCCAATTGCAAGTGTATTAACCCTGGCAGCAACAGGCTCAGAAATGGATGCAGGTGCTGTAATTACAAATCTGGATACAAACGAAAAGCTTGGTACAGGACATCCTGATATGGCACCTAGATTTTCTATATTAGACCCAACTTATACATTTACAGTTCCTGCGAATCAAACGGCAGCTGGTACAGCAGATATTATGAGTCATATTTTTGAAGTGTATTTTAACAATACTGAAAGTGCTTATTTACAAAATAGAATGGCAGAAGCAATGCTAAAAACTTGTATTAATTATGGCAGGAAGGCAATAGATGAACCTGAAAACTACGAAGCGCGAGCTAATTTAATGTGGACCTCAAGTCTTGCTATAAACGGTTTGCTTTCCTATGGAAAAGATGCAAAGTGGAGTGTTCATCCAATGGAGCATGAACTGAGCGCGTTTTACGACATTACCCACGGAGTAGGGCTTGCAATATTGACTCCTGCATGGATGAACTATGTGCTTAGTGAGAATACCATAGACAAATTTGTTGAATATGGAGTTAATGTTTGGGATATTGATAAAACTCTTGATAAAGAAACTATAGCGCATAAGGCTATAGAAAGGACAAAAGAATACTTTATTTCACTTGGAATACCTGCTGCTTTAAGAGAAGTAGGTATTGGCGAAGAAAAACTTGAAATAATGGCAAAACAAGCTACAAGCAGAGGGTCAATTGGTAACTTTAAAGTGCTTGAAGCTGAGGACGTGTTGAATATATTTAAAGCTGCTTTATAAACCACGTGAATATTTGTGAGCATATAATTTTTAAGATTTTGTCTTGAATTTTGTATGCTCTTTTATTTTAATTAGCGGAAAAGATTTGTTAAATTAAAAGAAGATTATCGAAAGAATATAGAAACCGGTTTCGATAAGTGCATGTCAATGCTTTTAATAATTTTGTTGTTATATTAGTGCGAGCAAAACAAATGATGAAGTTTAGCCAGCATCAGTATTTGTACTAAGATTTCAAGAGCGTTATTATATTTTTTTAAAAAATAAACAGAAAAATTATTAAAATACATATTGTAAAAATATTGAAAAGATGATATTATAATCTTGTAAGTATAGAAACCGATTTCGGTAAGTTCTTATAGTCATAATTTTTTATATGGGGTGGTAAAAATGAAGAAAAAGGCGATTGCATTGGCTCTTGCATGTCTAATGTCAGTAGGTATACTTGCTGGTTGTAGTAAAGACACTGCAACAAACACAAATAAGTCTTCTGGGAATAAGACATTAAAAGTTTGGTCCTTTACTGATGAACTTAAGACTGCGGCGCTTGCTTTTCAGCAAAAGCATCCAGACGTAAAAGTTGAATACACAATGATTCCGATGACAAATGGTGAATATCAGACAAAGCTTAAATCTACATTGAAATCTGGGGATGTTCCAGATGTAGTTGGACTTGAAGCGGGATTTGTAAGAGAATATGTTGAAAGTGATTATCTTGCAGATGAATCAGATTTATTACCAACTGCAAAAGAGTTAGGCACATATCAATTTACAATTGATATAGGTACATACAAAGGAAAGACTAAGGCTTATTCATATCAATCAACCCCTGGAGCTATGTTCTATAGAAGAAGTCTTGCTAAGCAATATTTTGGAACAGATGATCCAGCTAAAATTCAAGAGTTAGTTTCTGATATGTCTAAATTTGAACAAGCTGCTAAGACAATTAAAGAAAAATCAAATGGAAACACATATATGGTTTGTTCCACAGGAGACTTTGCTAATTTATACTTTGCAAATCGTAAGAGTCCATGGGTAGTAGATGGCAAGCTTGTAATCGATCCCAAGGTCGATGAATTGTTTGAAACTGCAAAATCCTTTAGACAAAACGGCTATGAAGCTCAAGCTACTCAATGGCAAGAAGGCTGGTTTGCGGGAATGAATGATTCCTTAGCAGATGCAAAAGGAAATCCAAAACAAGTATTTTGCTACCTGCTTCCAACTTGGGGACTTCCATACACTCTTATGCCAAATTCAGCTCCAAAAGAAGTTAAAAAAGAAGGTTCTGATGAGAAAAAGACTGTAGGAAAGAACACTGCAGGCGACTGGGCATGTATAAGTGGACCTATACCATATCAATGGGGTGGAACATGGGTAGGAGCATTAAAAGATGCTAAGAATGCTGATTTAGCTAAAGAATTTATAAAGTTTACTACTCTTAATGAAGAAACTCTTAAAAATTGGGCAACTGGAGTTTATACAAACGATTATTTAAAGAAGATAGATCCATCTATAGGTGATAAGCTTTCTCAAGGTGCTGGGGACTTTGTATCTAGTAAAAAAGTAGTTGACTCAATAGTTTCACAATTTGACAATGCTGAAACAAGTAAGTTCTTAGCAGGACAAAACTCTTATAAAGGTTTTGCTGAAGCTGCTCCTTCGGTTAGTGCAAAACTTATACAGGCTTCAGATGATGCTATTCAGCGTGCATTAAATGACCCTCTAGCTAATTATGCTGCTGGTAAAGCTACCAAGGCAGATGCAATGAAGCAATTTAAAGATGCTGTTAAGAATGCATTGCCTGATGTAAAAGTAGATTAATTTAAATTATAATAAAATCTGCGGTTTATATAAATAACCGCAGATTTTATCCATAAGCTATCATTAAATTGGAAAGGATGTAGTTGCCGTGGCAGAGAATTCCGTTAGAATAAAGAAACGCAGCAATAAAATAAGTAAAAACCTCTATGGGTACTTATTTACAGCTCCTTTTATTATTGGATTTTTAATATTTAGTCTTTATCCATTAATTTATACCTTTTACTTGAGCTTTACTAATACAACACTAATGAGCGATGGATACAAACTTGTAGGTTTTGATAATTTCAAAAATCTTTTTGCAGATAAGTTCTTTCTTCAATCCTTAAGAAACACATGGAAGATATGGTTACTTAATTTTATTCCGCAGATAGGCATAGCAATGCTTTTAGCTGTATGGTTTACTAGTAATAGACTTAAAATAAAGTTTGTTGGATTTTGGCGTACTATATATTATTTGCCTAATCTTTTAATGCCAGCAACAATAGCGGTATTATTTTTTAATCTTTTTTCACTATATGGTCCAGTCAATCAGTTCACTGTAAGAGCAGGTATTATTGGTAGTGCAGTTGATTATTTTAGAAGCAATGGGTGGACTCAAAGTTTGGTAGTATTTATTCAGTGGTGGATGTGGTTTGGTTCTACGCTTATAATACTTATGGCCGGTATGACTTCCATTTCTCCTTCCTATTATGAATCTGCAATGGTGGACGGTGCAAGTTCATTTCAAATGTTTAAAAGTATAACACTTCCTCTTTTAAAGCCAATACTTGTGTATACTTTAGTAACCTCCCTTGTTGGTGGTATGCAAATGTATGATATACCTTATATGCTTACAGATGGAAGAGGTTCGCCAAATGGATCTATTATGACAATGAATGTACTTATGTATATGAAATTTTCAAGCGATAAAGGTCATATAGGGGCTGCAGCTAGCGTAGGAGTTATGATATTTATAATAACTTGTATATGTTCTTTATTAATAATTAAGTTATTAAGCGAAAAAGACCCAGTAAAGGATAAAAAGAATGTAAAAAAGGCTAAAATCAACGGAGTAAAGGGGGAAATTGGAGCATGAATTATACTGTAAAAACAAAAATAACACGTTTTTTCGTGTATATAATATTGATTATTCTTCTAATTATTTGTATTCTACCTTTATGGCTTTTAATTGTAAATTCCACCCGAACTACAGCACAGATTCAGCAGGGAATTAGCCTTATTCCAGGTAATAACCTTATGGCGAATTGGAAAAACCTTACTAATAGGGGCTTTAGTATAAGCAGAGGTTTTTTTAACAGTGCATTTATATCAGTTTGTGTTACAATATTGACAGTTTATTTTTCTATGCTGTTTGCATATGCAATTCATGTTTATGACTTTTCCTATAAAAAGTTTCTATATGCCTTTGTAGTTATGCTTGTTATGCTACCTACACAGGTTTCAATTATAGGTTTTTATCGCTATATGTCAGCTATAAAGCTTACTAATTCTTATATACCGCTTATATTGCCTGCAATAGCTGCACCTGGTTCCATTTTCTTTGCTAAGCAGTATTTAGATGCAGTAATAGTACGAGACCTTATTGATGCTGCAAGAATTGACGGCTGCGGAGAGATAACAATATTCCACAAGATAATGATGCCTATAGCAAAGCCAGGAGCTGTTACCATGGGAATATTTGCTTTTGTAGCATCTTGGAATAACTTCTTTACTCCATTTATAATGCTTTCTAAGATGAAATTATACACACTTCCTATGCTGGTTCAGACCTTAAGAGGGGATACTTATAGAACTGAATATGGAAGTATTTATTTAGGACTTGCCGTATCTATAGTTCCTATAATAATTGTTTATGCAATTTTCTCTAAATATATCGTTAATGGTATATCAATGGGAGCAGTAAAAGAATAAAACAAAGGCTGGTGACTAAAATGATAAAAAACCCTGTACTAACAGGATTTCATCCTGATCCAAGTATGATATTTGTAGAGGATTCTTTTTATATTGCCAATTCCACCTTTGAGTATTTTCCTGGTGTAGCCATTTCTTCATCAAAGGATTTAGCGAACTGGAACAGCATTGAAAGCCCATTGAATAGTAAGGATAAGCTTGATATGAAGGGAAATCCAAAGTCTGGCGGGATTTGGGCTCCATGTCTTTCTTATTATGAAGGTATCTTCTATTTAGTATTTACAGATGTAAAGAATTGGGCCTTTGGGCCGTTTAAAGATGCTTTAAATTATGTTGTTAGGTCAGCTTCCATAGATGGACCTTGGAGTGAACCAGTTTTCTTAAATTGTTCCGGCTTTGATCCTTCACTTTTTCATGATGACAATGGCAAGAAGTATTTGGTTAACATGGAATGGGATTATAGAAAGCAAGGAAGCGAGCAATTTTCAGGTATATTACTTACAGAATTAGATTCTCAAAGTTTAGAACCAATAGGTGAGGCAGTAAAGATATTTGAAGGTTCAAAGAAAGGTATGGTAGAAGGACCTCATTTATATAAAAGAGATGGATATTATTATCTAATCACTGCAGAGGGAGGTACTTCTTATGAACATGCTGTGACGGTGGCACGTTCGAAAGAAATTACGGGGCCTTATGAACTGCATCCATATACTCATTTGGTGTGCACCCAGGGTGATGAAATGTCCTACATTCAAAAAGCAGGACATGGAAGTCTCTGCAAATCTAGCGATGGAAGATGGTGGATAGCTTTTTTATGTGGAAGACCTTTAGAAAATACTAAAAGATGTCCACTTGGAAGGGAAACTGCTATTGCAGAGGTAATATGGAAGGAAGGTTGGCCCTATCTTAAAGATGGTGGAATAGTACCATCTGCTAGTTTTGAAGGTTATGGTGAAAAGATTACACAAAAAGTTTACAGTTACAATTTTAAGAACGATAATTTCAAGAAAGATTTTCTATCACTGCGTGTTCCTGCTCAATATGATATTTTGCAGAACGGAAGCTTAAGGCTGTATGGAAAAGAATCTTTACAATCAGTACATGAACAAAATATACTCATGCGAAGACAAACAGATTTTAATTTTGAGGCAGAAACCTGTGTGTCTCTTCCATTTAATCATTTTCAACAGATGGCGGGACTTTTATATAGATATGATGAAGAAAATCAGTACTATTTAAGAATAGCCTATAATGAAAAATTTAATGAACATACTTTGGGAATTCTATGTTTTGAAAAAGGCGGATTTACTATGCCACTTGGAATGAAAGAAATTCCGGTGGGAGAAGGAAAAGTCTATCTTAGACTTACAGTTAGAGGAAGCTGTGGTGAATTCTCTTATGCAAAGGAAGATTTAAATTGGATAGCTATACCTTACACTATTGATGTTAGTATTTTATCAGATGAATATGCTTCACCAATGGGTTTTACAGGAGCCTTTGTAGGATTGGCTTGTCAAGATCTAAAAAGTAGAAAATGTTATGCGGATTTTGAATATTTTAAATATGAAGTACTTGATTGATGGAAGAATTTATGAAGTATATAATTAGAATATAAATAAGAAACCGAGGGAGAGTAAGATGGTAACAATATACGATGTTGCAAAAAAGGCTGGATGTTCGCCTGCCACTGTTTCTAAAGCCTTTAATAATTATAGTGGTGTAAATACAAGTACATATGAAAAAATAATGGAGGCTGCTGAAGAGTTAGAATACACTCCTAATACCAATGCAAGAGCGTTGGCAACTAAAAAAACCTGGCTTTTAGGCGTGCTTTTTTCTGAAGATGTAGGAACTGGAATTGCTCATCCTCATTTTAGTGAAATATTGCAGAGCTTTCAAAGTAAGGCCGGGGAATATGGATATGATGTGGTTTTTGTAAATAAAAGATTGGGAAATAAAGAAGCATCCTATTTGGAGCATTGCCTTTATAGGGGAGTAGATGGAGTGCTTTTGGCAGCAGGTGCAAGATTTACTGATGAGATTCAGTGCGTGCTTTCAAGTGATATAAAGTGTGTATCTGTAGAGATGGTTTATCCAGAAAAATACACTGTAATTTCTGATAATAGAATGGGGAGTATGCAGGCATTAGAATATTTATATTTTCTAGGACATAGAAAAATTGCGCATATTTGCTGCCCACTTTCAAGTTTGGCGGGCATGGAGAGATTTAATGCATATAAGGAATTTATGCAGAGCAAAGGTCTTGAGATTAATCCTAAGTATATAGTTGAAACTGAGGACTTTGATCCGAATGCAGGAACAAAAGCCGCTACTAAGCTGCTGCAGGACTGCTTAGATGATCTTCCTACTGCAGTTTATATTGGTTATGATGAGGCTGCTTGCTCAGCAATGACTGCATTTCAGGCTCAAGGGTTTAGAATACCTGAGGATTTATCAATAGTAGGATTTGATAATTTAAAGGTAACAGGACTAACAACTCCTCCACTTACAACTATAGAACAAGATAGAAAAACTATTGGGCAAAAAGCAGCTGAGACTCTTATAAAATTAATTGAAGATAAGGAAATAGATGAACCTTTGGATAATCGTATTCCTACTAAGCTTATAGCAAGAAATAGTTGCATAAGAATATAGGAATTTATATATAGTGCCTAGCAATTTTAGGTAGCTTGCCGAAGATATACGGCATTGGTAGGAGGAAAATAATGAAATTTAATAGAGATTTTATTTTTGGTGTAGCTACATCATCATATCAAATTGAAGGAGCTTTTGATGAAGATGACAGAACGCCATCTATCTGGGATACCTTCTCTAGGATTGAAGGAAATGTACAAGATATGGATAATGGGGATGTAGCATGTGATCATTATCATAGATACAATGAGGATATAAAACTAATTAAGGAACTTGGAGTAGACAGCTACAGGTTGTCTATTGCTTGGCCAAGAATTTTCCCTGAAAAGGGTAAGTATAATCCCAAAGGTATGGAATTTTACAAAAATATGATAACTGAACTTAAACAAAGAGGAATAAAGGTAGCTGTAACTCTATATCACTGGGATTTGCCACAGTGGGTTCAAGATTTAGGTGGATGGGAAGTTAGAGAAAACATTGATTTATTTTTGCAGTATACTGAAAAATGCTTTACTGAACTTGATGATTTAGTAGATCTTTGGATAACGCATAACGAACCATGGTGCGCATCCATATTATCAAATGCAATTGGTGAGCATGCGCCTGGTAAGAAGGATATATCAGCAGCACTTAAAGTAGCGCATCATATCCTTTTATCTCATGGTATGGTAGTGAGGCAGTATCATAAACTAGGGCTAAAGAAGCAAATAGGAATAACCTTAAACCTCACTCCTGTGTACTCTTCAACTACAAGCTTTGTTGATAAACTTGCAGCTTCAAATATGGATGGATATTTTAATAGATGGTTTTTGGAACCGCTTTTTAAGGGAGCCTACCCTATGGATATAGTGAACCTTTATGCAGCTAGAAACTGTAATTTTGATTTTATTAAAGATGGTGACTTTGATATTATAAGGGAAAAGTGCGATTTTCTAGGTGTAAATTTTTATAATCGTTCACTAGTAAGGTTTGATCCCATGTCCCTAATACTCTGCTCAGGAGCACATTCCAAATATAATAAAACAGATATAGGATGGGATATTTCTCCTAATGAATTTATAGATCTAATTAAAATGGTGAGAGCAAGGTATACTGACCTTCCTATTTATATTACTGAAAACGGCTCTGCATGGCTAGATGTATTAGAAAATGGAGAGGTAAAAGATAATGAAAGAATAAATTACCTGGAACTTCATCTTCAGGCTGTGGCTAAAATGAATGAACTAGGTTTTAATATAGTGGGCTATTACTACTGGTCCTTACTTGATAATTTTGAATGGGCTAATGGATATTCCCAAAGGTTTGGCCTTGTTTATGTAAATTACGATACCCAAGAAAGAATTAAGAAGGGTAGCTTTTATAGATATAAAGAAATAATTGAAAAGAAATGTATTTGAATTAATAAAGCTTAATACTGATAGTCCTAAAGGAGAGAAAAATATGAAATTCGGTTTTTTTGATGACGAAAATCGTGAATATGTCATTAATACCCCAAAAACACCTTATCCTTGGATAAACTATTTGGGAAATAGCGAATTCTTTGGAATTATATCCAATACCAGTGGTGGCTACTGCTTTTATAAGGATGCACGTTTGAGAAGAATTACAAGATATAGATATAATAATGTTCCAATAGACGATGGTGGAAGATACTTTTATATTAATGATAATGGTGACTTTTGGTCACCTTCTTGGAAACCTGTCAAAAAAGAGTTGTCCTTTTATGAATGTCGTCATGGCCTAGGTTATACAAGGATAACGGGAGAAAGAAATGGAATAAGGGTTCAGGAATTAGCATTTGTTCCCCTTGAATTTAATGGAGAAGTTCATAGTTTAAATATAAAAAATACATCAGAGCAAGAAAAGACTATCACATTATTTTCTTTTATAGAGTTTTGCTTATGGGATGCTAATGATGATGCAACCAATTTCCAGCGTAACTTTAGTACGGGGGAAGTTGAAGTAGAAGGATCTGTTATATATCATAAAACAGAATACAGAGAACGTAGAAATCACTATGCTTTTTATTCTGTAAATAATGCAGTTAATGGATTTGATACAGATAGAGAAGAGTTCTTAGGTATTTATAATGGTTTTGATGCTCCAGAGGTAGTAGTTTTAGGAAAAAGCAAAAATTCTATTGCTAGCGGTTGGTCACCAATTGCTTCTCACAGCATTAAAATAACTTTAAAGCCTGGAGAAGAAAAAAATCTTATCTTTATATTAGGGTACGTAGAAAACAAGGAAGAAAATAAGTGGGAGAGTAAGGGGATCATAAATAAAACAAAAGCTAAAGAGATGATAAATAAAATATATAATGTTGAGCAAGTTCAGCAGGAAATGGATAAGTTAAGGGCATATTGGGATGATTTATTATCAAGCTATAAATTAAAAAGTGGAGAAGAAAAGCTGGATAGAATGGTTAATATTTGGAATCCATATCAATGTATGGTTACTTTTAATATGTCCAGAAGTGCTTCGTATTTTGAATCAGGAATAGGTAGAGGAATGGGCTTTAGAGATTCAAATCAAGATCTTTTAGGTTTTGTTCATCAAATTCCAGAAAGAGCAAGAGAGCGTATCCTTGATATTGCAGCAACTCAATTTGAGGATGGCGGAGCATATCACCAATATCAGCCATTAACTAAAAAAGGAAATAATGATGTAGGACAGGGCTTCAATGATGACCCATTATGGTTAATTATTGCAGTTACAGCCTATATAAAAGAAACTGGGGATATGAGCATTCTTAATGAGATGGTTCCCTATGATTGTAATACGAATAATAAAGCTAGCTTAATGCAGCATTTAAAGGCATCCTTTGATCATGTAATTAATAATTTAGGACCTCACGGATTACCTCTAATAGGTAGAGCTGATTGGAATGACTGTTTGAACTTGAATTGTTTCTCAAGAACTCCTGGGGAATCCTTCCAAACAACTGGGAACAAGGATGGGCGCATTGCAGAATCTGTGCTAATAGCTGGAATGTTTGTGTTAATTGGCAATGAATATGCAGAGTTATGTAAGGAAATTGGAAATGAAGAAGAGTGTACTAGGGCTAAAAAGCATGTGGAAGCAATGGAAGAAGTTGTTCTAAAACATGGCTATGATGGAGATTGGTTTTTGAGAGCTTATGATGATTTTGGCACAAAAATTGGAAGTAAAGAAAATGAGGAAGGTCAAATTTTCATTGAATCTCAAGGGTTCTGTGTAATGGCTGGTATTGGAGTTAAAAATGGCTATGCAGAAAAAGCTCTTAATTCGGTAATTGAAAGACTGGATACAAAATATGGCATAGTATTAAATAATCCACCATATACGGAATATCATCCGGAACTAGGAGAGATATCCAGTTATCCGCCTGGATATAAAGAAAATGCGGGTATATTCTGCCATAACAACCCTTGGATAGCTTGTGCTGAAACTGTAATAGGCAGGGGAGATAGAGCTTTTGAAGTATATAGAAAAATTGCTCCATCCTACTTAGAAGATATAAGTGAAATCCATAAAACTGAACCTTATGTATATTCTCAAATGGTTGCAGGTAAAGATGCAGTGAGACATGGTGAAGCTAAGAATTCTTGGTTAACCGGAACTGCAGCTTGGAACTTCATAACAATCTCACAGTGGATATTAGGCATAAAGCCAGAATATAAGGGCTTGATGATTGATCCGTGTATACCAACTTCCTGGAAGGAATACGTTATTTTTAGAAAATATAAAGGCTCCGAATATCACATAACAGTAAAAAACCCTTATGGAGTATCAAAGGGAATAAAGATTGTTACAGTTGATGGAAATCCAATTGAAGGTAACATCATTCCAGCCTATGGAGATGGTAAGGTTCATGAGGTAGTTGCTGAGCTGGGGTAATTATAATACAATTGAAAGTTTGAGAATATGAAAATATAAGAAAAGGCTACTGGATGATATCCAATAGCCTTTTCTTTGTCGTATTCTTGATTTATAAAAAATCATGCTATATAATATAAAAATATTTGAGATAAGATATGGTTATTTTTTATTGGAAAAGTTGGGTGAATATGAAGAGGAAGATAACAATACATAAAAAATCTTTGGTATTTAAACTTTCTGCAGGAACTGCAGTAGTTGTGATAATTCTTTTTGCAGTGCTAATTACAAGTAATCTTTATTCATTGTATGTTATAAGAACTAATACTATCAATTCTGCTATGAATGAAATGAGAATTCACATTCGAGATATAGATAATTCTTTGAATAACGCCGTAAATGATTTGAATGAAGTTGCTATGAATATTGATGATATTACAGCTTTGAAAAGCAGTAATGAGTCAGAAAGGTACTTCTCTACAATGAGATTATCGGATATTTTAAATGAAAGAATAAATATAAGTAAAACCACCGATGCATTGGCTATCTACAATCATGATCATGGAATATTATTATTTAGCAACAGCAGTAGACTTTCCTCGCAAGAGAAGATTTCTGCATCTGATGTTATAAGGGCTGGATTATCAAGTAAGGACCATAAACTTAATGATTTGTGGTCAACCATTGAGATAGATAAAAAGAACTTCTTTATTAAAGCATATGATTTTTCCGGAACCACTATTATTTCTTTAGTTAAGGCAGATACATTGATGTCTCTAGCTAACATAAAGGATCTAAGTACAGATGAACAGATAGTTTTAACAGATAAAGTGGGGAATCCTTTAGCTAGGGTAGGAAATATGGCACTTTCAGATGTAAATTTTCCCTTGAAAAATGGTGTTCAAGTAGTTAGTAAGCTTGTTGGGAAATATCTAATGGTTTCAATAGATTTAGATTCAAGTTATGCTAGACTTTCTACAATATTAAAAGAGAAAAGTGTACTTCTTGGACTTGGATATATTCAATGGATTATTGCTATTTTGGGTATTATATCCCTATTTTTGATGCCATATATTATTAATTATTTAAATAAGGAAATTATAAAACCAGTAAGAGCATTGGTTGTTGGAACAAGACAGCTTGAACAGGGTAATCTGGATTATCAAGTAGAAGAAAAGGGTAGTTCATTTGAATTCCAAACCTTGAACGATTCCTTCAATTCCATGGCTAAGGAGATTAAAACTCTGAAAATTAGTGCTTATGAGGAGAAGATTGAACTGCAGAAGGCGGAGTTAAAGTATTTGCAAATGCAAATAAGACCTCACTTTTTCTTAAATGCATTAACAACTGTACATAGTTTAACCTATAAAGATAAGAATGAGGATATTAGAAAATTTATAGATGCCTTATCTAATCATTTAAGGTATATGTTTAAAGGTGGACTTAGTATGGTACCGATAAGTGAGGAAATAGAGTATATTAAGAATTACTTCTGTATGCAAGAAATTAGATTTCCAAATAGTATTTTCTATGTTTTTGATGTTGAGCCATCTATTGAACAAGAGCAAATACCACAATTTATTATTCACACATTTGTGGAAAATTCATTTAAATATGCAATGACGCTGGAAGAACCACTTTCTATTTTTATTAAAATAAACAAATATATTTTAGATGAAAAAGATACGATAAGGATTGTGATAGAAGATAGTGGAGAGGGGTTCCCTCAAGAAGTTTTAGATAAAGTTAACAACTCTGATGATACCAATACACTTGATGGGTACAGAATTGGAATTTCAAATATAAAAAGGACGTTATCATTATTGTATGGGGAAAACAATCTTTTGAAAATTTCAAATGTGGAAACTTTGGGTGGAAGGGTTGAAATATTAATTCCCATTGGGAAAGGGGATAAAAATGAAACTAATAATAGTTGAAGACGATTTGCTCACTGCAGAAGTAGTAAGAGATTCTATTAACTGGGGTGTATTTGGAATACATGATGTTCAAATGGCTCACAATGTTGCTGGTGCAAAAAAAATTTTTGAAGAAAATGTACCTGATATTGTTATATGTGATATAGAGATGCCTAAGGGTTCTGGATTGGATCTTTTGAAATGGGTTCGCAGCAATAATTACAAGAGTGAATTTATATTTTTGACCAACCATGAAAATTTTGAATTTGCGTCTACAGCATTGGAATACAATGCTATAAGCTATATAACAAAACCTTTTAATATTGAAAAAACGGAAGTGGCTATTTCAAAAGCTGTTGAAAAAATTAGAAAAGAAAACAGACTTCAGCAGTATAGTGAATATGGACAATACTGGCTGGAAAATAAAAAGCTCTTAGTAGAAAGTTTTTGGAGAGATATCTTATTTTTCAATATACCTTCTGAGCAAATGGCAATAGCAGAGGAAATAACAAAGAGAAAACTTACACTGAAGATAGAAGAGTTATATCATATAGTATTGGTCAGCGTAATAAAATCTGAAAATCAGGAAGATAAACCTAAAGATATGACTTTTGAATATGCTTTAAAAAAACTTTCATCAGAAGTTATACTTGGTGAATTGGATTTTGAGCATACAATTTACTATGTTACTGACAGAAATCATTATGTTGCTGTTCTATTAGCTGATAGGTTTTCTGACGAGCAGATAAAGAGCAAATGCGATGAGTTTATTGATAACTGTAAAAAATATTTAAAATATACTGCAGCTTGCTATATCGGTAATAAGACAACAATAGATTTATTAGCTAAAAATAGAGTGAAGCTGGAGGAAATGGATCAGAATAATTTTATATTAAGAAGTAATGTTTTTTTTGAAAATGATGCAGAAACTCTTAATCTAAAAGGTCAATATGCTCTTGATACAGATACACTTAGAATCATGTTTGAAAAGAGGGAGAAGATTCAAATTGTTAACTTTTTAAAGGGCGAGCTGGAGCTATTAGTCTCAAAGAATAGTTTGGATGGTTCCACTATGTATTCAATTCATCAGGATTTTATGCAAGTGGTATATACTTATTTGCATAAGCAAGAAATACAGGCACATAATCTATTTTCTGATAAAATATCGCAAAAATTAAATCAAAAAGCTGATAATTCAGTATTTGATATGTTAAAGTGGATACATTTTTTTACTTCGAGGACGATTGATTATGCAGAAGAGGTAAGAAAGTCGGATAGTATCATAGATAAGGCTAAGAAATATATACAAGAACATTACAATGAGGACATTACAAAAAACGATGTAGCAGCAACTGTTTTTCTTACACCGGATTATTTAGCTAAAATGTTTAAGGCAGAAACAGGTATAGCAATTAAGGATTTTATCAATCATTGCAGGATAGGAAAGGCAAAGGAGCTGCTTAGAAATAGTGATGCTAGTGTTAGTATGATTGCTTCAGAGGTAGGCTTTGATAATTTCTCATATTTCTCAACTATCTTTAAAAAATTAACCGGGGTTAGCCCACAGTCGTTTCGTAAAGAGGATGAAAAGTAAATTTCATCCTCTTTTTTAAAATTGCTTAAAATTGAAAACTCATCACTTATTTTTGAAAGCGTTTACCCTGATTGAGAAATTATAATAGAAATATAGAAAAAATTAAATAATATAAAATAAAAAAGAACAAGGGGGATTCATATGAAAAGGTCAAAAAAACTTCTCAGTGCTTTAATGGCAGTGGCTCTTTGTGGCTCAGTATTTACTGCATGCAGTAAAAGTTCACAAGATTCTGCAGATGGCAAAAAAGGCGAGCCAGAAGAAATAGTTTACGCTTTTACAACATTTAATAAGGTTTCAGAGGACTTGGGAACCGTAGAAAAAGCTATAAATGATATCACTGTTCCTAAAATAAATGTAAAGGTTAAGCTAAAGCCTATGGCTATTTCAAATTATACTCAGCAGGTTAATTTGGCTATACAAAGTGGAGAGCAGCTTGATGTATTTCATACTCTAGGTGATTTAAATCAATATATTTCTAAGAATGAATGTGCTCCTCTTGATGATTTGCTTAATAATTATGGTAAAGAAACAAAACAGATTGTAGGAGATGCTTTCTTAAAAAGCACACAAGCAAATGGAAAAACCTATGCTATTCCAGCATATAAAGGGTATGCTCTTGCTCCTGACTTGGTGTATAGAACTGATATAATGAAGGAACTTGGGGTTTCTCCAGATAGCATTAAAACAATATCAGATTTAGATGCACTTTTTGCAAAAGTAAAGGCTAAGTACCCAAATATGATTCCGATTGCACCAACAAATCAAGGATTCTCAGGTGTTTTATCAACGTTGAATGGTGTTGACTATCTTACAGACGATTTTATGAAACCAACAGCTGTATTAATTGGAGATAACACTAAGGTAGTTGATTTTTATGAAACAGATCTTTTTAAAGAAAGAGTAAAGATAGCTAGAGATTGGTATAACAAAGGTTACATTATGAAAGATGCTGCAACCTCATCAACGTTAGCTACTGAACTTATTTCTTCAGATAGATGCTTCTCATATATAGCAAGCTACTCAGGAAAAGAAGCAGGAGCTCAAATTTCAGCAACTACAGGTAAACCAATAGATATGATAAGAATAGATCAACCATATTTATCAACTACAAGTGTAAATGCTGTAAGCTGGGCAATATCTGCTAATAGTAAAAAGCAAGAAGCTGCAATGAAATTCTTAAATTTAACTTATTCCGATAAAGCTGTTGTTAATTTACTTATATACGGAATTGAAGGACAGGACTATGTTAAAGTAGATGCTGACCACGTAAAATATCCAGATGGAAAAGATCCGAATTCAGTACCATATACTGCTCAACTAAGCTGCGGAATTATTGGAAACATGTTTAATCAATATGCAATGCAGGGGCAAAGTACCAATGATTTAAAGCTTATGGATAGTGAAAATAAATCTGCAGTTAAATCAAAAGCATTTGGATTTACTTTTGATAGTTCACCAGTTAAAACTGAATATTCTTCAGTTATGAATGTAATAAATCAATATTTACCTGGATTAAACTGTGGAAGTTTAGATCCTGATAAGGAAATTCCTAATTTTGTTAAGAAACTTAAAGAAGCAGGAATGGATAAGATAGTCGCAGAAAAACAAAAGCAGCTTGATGCATGGCTTGCAAAACAAAAATAAATATAAACTTTATTGAAGTGAAGAGTTTTTTAACCTTCACTTCATTTATAAGGTGGGAAGGAAAGTGAATATGGATAAAGGTATTAAAAGAAAAAAATCAAAAAGTTCATTGCCTTTATTGATGCTTACAATTCCAGGGTTGCTTTATCTTTTAATAAATAATTATATCCCAATGGTAGGGGTAATTATAGCATTTAAAAGTCAAGATTTCTCAAAAGGGATTTTTGGAGGCAAGTGGATTGGTTTTAACAACTTTGATTTTTTATTTAAAACAAAAGATGCTTGGATTATGACAAGGAACACAATTTTATATAATCTAGCATTTATCGTTATAGGTACAATTTGCGCTATAATAGTTGCAATATTGATGACTGAATTAACTAAGAAAACAATATCAAAATTTTATCAAAATGCATTAGTACTACCAAGTGTCATTTCCATGGTAGTTGTATCTTATATTGCATTTTCATTTTTGAATTCTGATTCAGGACTTATAAATAAATCAATTTTACATGTACTAGGAATACCAGGAGTTTCATGGTATTCAGAGCCAAAATACTGGCCAGTTATTTTAATGGTTGTTTATTTGTGGAAAAGTACAGGCTATGCATCAATAGTTTATATGGCAAGTATTGCTGGTATGGACAAAAGTATTTATGAAGCAGCCAAGATTGATGGAGCAGGAAAGCTTAAACAAATTACAAGTATTACATTGCCTTTATTAAAACCTACAGTAATTATCATGACCCTTATGGCTGTAGGCAGGATAATGGCTTCAGATTTTGGTCTTTTCTATCAGGTGCCAATGAATTCAGGTGCATTATATAGTACTACTCAAACAATAGATACATTTGTATATCGAGCTATGATGCAGCTAAATGATACAGGAATGGCTGCAGCTTCAGGCTTATATCAATCTCTTGTTGGGTTTATTTTAGTAATTGTGGCTAATGGAATTGTTAAAAAGCTAGATCCAGAAAATTCATTGTTTTAGGAGGTTAAAGTCCTAAATGGACTTTAACGGGTAATCTGGCGAGTGGTAACGAGCTAAGATAGATTACCCCGTGTTCCGACTATAAGGAGGAAAGAAAATGGAGGAATTAAAAACTCGTGGAGAAAGAGTATTTACTATTTTTGCTGCAACTGTAATAACTATACTAGCACTATTATGTATTGCACCTTTAATTTTGATTTTTATTGCATCATTTACAAAAGAAAGTTATTTAGTAGCTAACGGTTATAGTTTTTTTCCCAAAGCTTTGAGTCTTGATGCATACTATTACATGATTTCCCAATCTAAAATGATTTTGAGAGCGTATGGTGTTTCTATACTAGTAACTGGAGTAGGTACTTTTTTAAGTATCATTATGACTTCCATGCTGGCATATCCACTATCAAGAAAGGATTTTAAGTATAGAAAAATAATATCTTTTATAGTGTTATTTACTATGCTTTTCAATGGAGGTGTAGCCCCTGCTTATATTATGTGGACTAGGGTTTTTCATATTAAGAATACAATATTTGCTTTGATGATTCCTAATTATTTAATGAATGCTTTTAACGTTTTTCTTATGACAAACTACTATAAGAACAATATTCCTGATTCACTAATTGAATCGGCTCAAATTGATGGAGCAGGGGAATTAAGAATATTTTTCAATATAATGCTACCTCTTTCAACTCCAGCTATTGCTACAATCGGAATATTTACTGGACTAGCTTATTGGAATGATTGGATAAATGGTTTGTACTATATTACTAACCCAAAGCTTTTTGGAATCCAAAATTTACTAGTTAGAATTATGGATAATATTCAGTTCTTAAAATCAGGATCTGCTACCACTGCAGTTGGATCTGTAGCTGTGCAGCTGCCAAGTAATGCAGTTCGTATGGCACTGGCTGCAATCGGAATACTTCCAATCCTAATAGCATTTCCATTTGTTCAGAAGTATTTTATAAAGGGTGTTGTTGTTGGAGCTGTTAAGGGATAATATGAAAATATGAAATATAGGACAAAAATTATTTGATTAAGGGGTTATATTATGAAAGTAAAACAAATTATAGATGAAATTATTAATAAATTTGGTGGAGTGAAATTTGAGCACACTTGTGATCAGCTTATGAGCGGAAGCTTTGATACAGAAGTAACTGGTGTTGTGACTACATTTATGGCTACTGTAGATGTTATAAAACAAACCATAAATTGTGGAGCAAACTTTATTATTACTCATGAGCCAACATATTATACAGGACTTGATAAAACAGAATGGATTGAAAATGATCCTGTATATATAGAAAAGAAAAAGCTGCTTGATGATAATGGTATTGCAATTTGGCGCTTTCATGACCATATGCATGCAGCACCAACAGACTTGATCTATGACGGGTTATTAAAAGAAATAGGCTTTGAAGACTATTTGATTAAAGGGTTACAATTTCCTCATTGTTATGAAATACCTGAAACGTCCTTAAAAGAATTAAGCGACTTTTTTAAAGAAAAGTTAGAGATGGATGTAATTCAAATTGTTGGATCACCTAATACAAAATGCAGGCGAGTTGGAATTTTAGTTGGAGGTGGAAGCCTTGGATTAGGTGTTGAGGAAATGCCTATGAAACTTATGAAGGAACAAAATTTAGATGTTATGGTGTGCGGTGATATTACAGAATGGACTTTGTGCCCGTACATACGTGATGCATCAGCACTTGGTATGAACAAAGCAATGCTTGTTTTAGGCCATGAACGCAGCGAAGAAGCGGGGATGAAATACATGGCTGAATGGCTGACCCCTATGGTGGATGGCACTCCTGTACATTTTATAGATGCGAAAGAACCTTTTATTTACTTGTAATCTTAAAAGGATAATAGAGGTTTATAAGAAAAGTTTTTATACTGCGTGATAATTATTTTATAAGAGGAGTTTTGTTTATGTCATATGAAGATAAAGTTTTGCCTGAATTATTGCCAATGCTGTATAGTAACGTAAGATTTGATTTAAATAAAGATTTAGATATGATGAGAAATCTGAAGCTGCCTGCTTTAAATAAGTCCCCTCATGTTTTGACAACTACTCGTATTATTAAAGGTCCAGAATCAGAGTTACTGGTTAAAATTTATGAGCCAAAGCACAGAAAGAATGGAAAACTTCCTGCACTATTTTGGATTCATGGTGGTGGATATGTACTTGGGCATCCAGATGGTGATGATGGATTGTGTGAGTGTTTTGTAAATGAAATCAATTGTGTTGTAGTTTCAATTGATTATCGGCTAGCACCTGAGCATAAATATCCAGCAGCAATTGAAGATTGTTATGCAGGATTAAAATGGACAACTGATAATTCCGAAGAACTAGGAATAGATGTATCAAGAATAGCTATTGCAGGGGCTAGTGCTGGAGGTGGTTTAACAGCGGCTCTTGCTCTATTGGCTCGTGATAAGGGAGGACCCCAAATAGCGTTTCAAATGCCGTTGTATCCTATGTTGGATGACCGAAATGCAACACCATCAAGCTATGAGATAAATGAAGAGAATTTACCCACAGCATGGAATAGGGAAGCTAATATTGCAGCATGGAATATGTATTTAGGCCGAAGTGCTTCGGATGAAGTTTCACCTTATGCTGCTCCAGCTAGAGCTAAATATTTGACGGGACTTCCACCAGTATATACTTTCATAGGACAGCTAGACCCTTTTAGAGATGAAACAATAGAGTATGTTGCGCGATTGGCTCAGGCTGGCGTGCCAGTTGAATTTCATTTGTATCCTGGATGCTTTCATGGTTTCGATTCAATTTTTAATAATGCAGAGATTAGTAGACAAGCAAGAAATCAATGTATAGAGGCATTGAATAAAGCTTTAAATAAGTAAATATGATAAGGAGATATAAAAATGGCTTTTTTACAAGTGAATTTCTTTTCAAAAGCATTAAAAAGACTTGTTACTTTTAATGCTCTTGTACCAATAGATACTTTTGAGATACCAGGTCAGGAGAAGATTGATAGAGGACCTATGAAGTCCATTTACCTTTTGCATGGCTACTCAGGAAATCATATGGACTGGGTTTGTGGCTCTAAAATTCAAGAATTATCACTAATTCATAATATAGCAGTATTTATGCCTTCAGGGGAAAACAACTTTTATATAGATGATGTTGATAAGGGAGCATTATATGCTGAATATGTTGGAAATGAGTTAGTTAAGTTTACACGAGAGATGTTCCCAATTTCAGATAAGAGAGAAGATACAATTATAGGTGGATTGTCTATGGGAGGATATGGCGCAATAAGAAATGGATTAAAGTACTCTCATAACTTTAGCCGTATTATAGCGTTATCTTCTGCTCTCATAACTCACAATATTGCTGGAATTCCTGTTGATTTTAAGGATCCAATTGCTGACTATAAATATTATAGAAGTGTTTTTGGAGATTTGAACGAGCTTTTTGGAAGTGACAAAGACCCTGAGGCACTAATTACTAACTTAAAGAAAGAAAATGCAGCTATACCTCAAATATATATGGCTTGTGGAACAGAAGACTTTTTATTGAAAGAAAATCGAAGCTATCATGATTTCCTTACTTCAGAAGATGTAAAACATACTTATGTAGAAGGACCCGGGGTTCATGATTGGAACTTCTGGAATGAGTATATAGAAAAAGCAGTTCTTTGGGCACTAAAATAAAGCGTGGTGATTTATGAATGGTTAAAATAATTAAGCTTTTTCATGGTGGAAATAAAAAGGCTTTTACATTAAGCTATGATGATGGAATTACTCAAGATAAGAAACTTGTTGATATATTTAATAAATATAAACTAAAAGCTACCTTTAACTTAAATTCGGGACTCCAAGGAGAGGAAGGTTCTTTTGTTATAAATGATTTACTAATAAAAAGGATGAATAGAGAAGAGATAACTCATTTATATGATGGACATGAAATTGCAATTCATGGTTTAAACCATCTTTCATTAATTGATATACCTAAGGAACTTATGGTTAAAGAAGTTCTAGAGGATAAGATAAATCATGAAAGTATGTATGGATATCCTATTAGAGGAATGGCTTATCCTTATGGTACTTATAATGAAACTGTTTTTCAGGTGTTAGAAGCTCTTGGAGTAGAATATTCAAGAACAGTAAATAACCATAGGGAATTTAGGTTACCTTCAAATTTTCTAGAATGGAATCCTACAGCTCATCATAATGATCCTGATTTAATGGAGTTAGCTAAGAGATTTGTTCAAGGTGAATCCTTAGGGATGGAGCTTTTCTATTTATGGGGCCACAGCTATGAATTTGACTTGGACAATAATTGGAACGTGATAGAAGAGCTATGTGAGCATATAAGTAATAAAGATAATATTTGGTATGCAACAAATATACAGATAGTAGATTATCTAAATGCTGTACACAGCTTGAAATTTTCTGCGGATTTTACTTCTGTATTTAATCCAACAGCAATCTCAACATGGATAGAGCTTAGCGGAACGAAAATAGAGATAAAACCAGGGGAAACTAAAAAATTATAAGGGTGTGAGAGTAAATGCAATTAGAAGCGGATTTAGTTCTAGAATTAGATGTAGAGGTTGGAGAAGTTCAGGAAGTTGGTAAAACTCCAGAGGGTTTTTTGAGACTTATTCCAATTACAGGGGGAACCTTTAAAGGAATAAATATAAAAGGAAAAGTAATATCCGGAGGTTATGATTGGAATATAGCCTTAAACGATAACGAGGCACATGTATTTGCAAAATATGCTCTACAGACAGATGATGGTGTTTATATTTCTGTTGAAAATGAAGGATACTTAGATTCTAGAACACAAGATAGCGTTATAAAGACAAATCCTCGCTTTCAGGTAGCTGATGGTAAATATGACTGGCTAAGAAGCGGAGTTTTTGTTGGAAGCTTGGAGGCTGCAAAAAATGAGAAACCTGGTATATGTATAAAGATTTATATGATGAAATAGGTTATCCAATGATTATGACAAAGGAGAAATTAATATGACTTTTGAAAAAAATAATCTTGATATACAATGGACTGCACCTATGATTACTGACTTTAGCGCTATAAAAAAAGGAGACATGCCTGGGGATAAAATTAGTATAAATGATGACCACGTAAATAAGGCAAATGTCATTTTTCCAGAATTGCTAAAGCTTTTGAATCCAATATTGAAGGCACAGCCAAGTAAGAAGGCTGTTATTGCTGTACATGGTGGGTCAGGTGTAGGAAAATCAGAAATAGGTTCACTAATCGGATACTATTTAAATGATTTAGGAATAGGAAGCTATATTTTGTCCGGAGATAATTACCCACATCGTATACCTAAAGTAAATGATGCGGAAAGAATGCGTGTTTTTAGGGAAAATGGCATAAAAGGCCTTGTTATAAAAGATGAATTTACAAAGGAAAGAAATGCTAAGCTGCAGGAATTGCAAGACCAAGGCAGTGATTCCAATCCTGAATTATGCAAAGAACTTCCATGGTTATCTGTTTATCAGGAAGCAGGAAAGAAGGGGCTTAGTAATTATTTAGGTACAAGCAATGAAACAGATTTTAATGAAGTAAATCATATTATTGCTGAATTTAAAAATGGTGCTGAGAGCATAATGCTTAAACGTATGGGAAGAGAAGAAAAAGAACTTTGGTATGATGCTGTTGATTTTAGCAATGTGACGGTTTTGATCATCGAATGGACTCACGGAAATAATGATAATTTAGTGGGTGTAGATGTACCTGTATTACTTAATAGTACACCACAGGAAACACTTGAACATCGCAGGTCTCGTAATAGAGATGGTGCTACAGATAGTCCATTTACAATGATGGTACTCAATATCGAACAAAACTTATTGTGTTCACAGGCGCATAAAGCAAAAATTATTGTAACTAAGGCTGGAAATGTAATCTCTTATGATGATTATCTTAAATTAATGAATGAATAATTGAAGGAGGCAAGGACTATGTCCACAAGTACTTTAAATACATCAGAAAATAAGACTGTTAAGGCAGGCCCTATGCTTAATGCATATCCTGATAGTATTGGAGGAACTTTAAAAGATATTGCTCAATTTATAAAAAGTCCAAAGCTTAAAGATGTCTTTCAGTCCTTTTATATTCTACCTAGTCTTTTTAATACTGATTTAGATAGAGGGTTTTCCGTTATTAACTATGAACTAAATGAAATGCTTGCTTCTTCAAAGGATTTAGAGGATTTAAAAGAATGTGGTATTGCATTTAAATTTGATTTTATATTAAACCATGCGTCTGTGCTTTCAAAGCAATTTCAGGATATTATAAAAAACGGTGAGGCTTCTAAATATAAAGACTTTTTTATTAACTGGAACAAGTTTTGGAAAGGTCATGGAGAGATGACAGCTGATGGATATATACAGCCTGACGCAGAACTAATAAAAGATATGTTTTTTAGAAAACCGGGACTTCCTATTCTTATGGTGCGTATGCCTGATGGAAAGGAAGTTCCTTACTGGAATACATTTTACCAAGAAGTTAAATATGAAAAAATTGATGCACAAGCTATTATGGAAGCTATAAATATCCAGTATGGAGCTGCAGATGCTATAGCAAGGCTAGTAAATGACTCTCTTGATGCTAAAAAAAGGCCTAAGGAAATAGACTTTAGCGGATTTGAAAGATACAAAGATAGTGTTGTAGAATTACTTGAATCTAGACGAAAATATTTAGGACAGATGGACTTAAATATCAAGTCACCACTAGTATGGGAGTTCTATGAGGATACCTTGAAAAAACTTGCAGAGTATGGCGCAGAAATAGTGAGATTGGATGCATTTGCATATGCACCTAAGGAGCCAGGAGAGAAGAATTTTTTAAATGAGCCAGGAACATGGAATTTGCTCGAAGGTGTTAGGGCACTGGCAGATAAATATGGTCTAGTGCTTCTTCCTGAGATTCATTCAAAATACGAAGAGAAAATTCATGAAAAAATAGCTGAAAAGGGATATATGACTTATGACTTTTTTTTGCCTGGACTAATTATTGATGCATTTGAGAGAAATACAAACGAGACTTTACTAGCATGGATAGACGACATTCAGAAAAAAGGAATTAAAACAGTAAATATGTTAGGATGCCACGATGGTATACCATTACTTGATTTGAAGGGATTATTGCCTGATGAGCAAATAGAGACTCTTATAAAAACTGTGGTTGAAAGAGGCGGCTATGTGAAGGATCTTCATGGTCAGAAAAACATGTATTATCAGGTTAATGCCACTTATTTCAGTGCATTAGGTGAAGATGAACAAAAACTACTTCTAGCTCGTGCTATTCAGATGTTTATGCCTGGAAAGCCACAGATATGGTATCTTGATCTTTTTGCTGGCAAAAATAATCATGAGGCAGTTGAAAGAGCTGGTTCTGGCGGACACAAAGAGATTAACCGTACGAACCTTACACTAGAGCAAATTGAAGAAGGCTTAGGGAAAATGGTTGTTCAGGAACAGCTTGAACTTCTTAGATTCAGAAATACTTGTCCTGCATTCGGATTTGATGCAAAGTTAACAATATTGCCATCTGAAACCCATATTTTAAAATTACAATGGGAAAATAATGGCTGCAGAGCAACATTGGAAGCTAATTTAAAGGAGTACAAATATAAGATTAATTCCTATAATTGCTAAGAATCCAATTCGATTCATCAAAAAAAGAAAAGGTTGTTGGAGTATATCCAACTATGGTCCAGAAAAGGGATTATATACAATTTAAGAAGTTCTAGGAATAGTTTTTAGAAAAATATTAAAGTTAAAAGGCTGATTTTAGATTAATTGAAATCTAGAATCAGCCTTTTATTTATGTGAATTATTATATTGTTTTGAAGCATTATAGAAAGTGCTTTCGGTATGCCCTTATCATATTATTTTTATATGATGTGGTAAAAAGTGAGAAAAGGATAATTGCATTGATGATGCAAATGTTATTATATACAGTTATGTATAAATTTTACATTATGGGATATAAGTTTTATAATTAGCCCATGATATTAAACAAGGAGGGCATTATATGAGAAGTTATGGAAAAGGGGTTTATATAACGCTGTTAATATTTATTTTATGCGTATTTACTGCTGGCTGCAGGGAAAAACAAGATGTTAAAGATCAAGCGGCAAAGGCTTCTGTAAACGAAGAAAAAGTACAAGCTACTGCAGAAGAAGTGGTAGTACAGCCAAATGAAAAAGGAACAGCTATTATTAAGAATCTAAAAAAAGAGGATGGATTAACTAGAATTAATGACAATATAGTTGTTAATACAGATCCAACCGTTGTAAAAGTTAATTCTACTTTAGTTTATTCAGGCAAGGAAGCAGTGCTGATTGATACTGGAGCTGATACTAATGAAGCAAAGAGAATGAAGGACTTTATACAAAAAAATTCTTTAAAGCTTACTAATATTATTTTTACACATTATCATTTCGATCACGTTAGTCTTCAGCCTGAGTTTGCTGCTAAGGATACTAAATTAATAAGAGGAGAAAATATTACAGATGGTCAGGAAATAAAAGTAGGGGATAAAACACTAAGATTAATTAAAACACCTGGACATGATGAAGATCATGATATTAGTGTGGAAATAGTTGATTATAATATACTTGTAGCAGGTGATATAGTTTTAAATTGTGAAATTCCTATTTTTAATTCTGCTCAGCTTATTCCTAAACTAAAGTCTTCTCTTGAGATTATAAAAAAGAAAGAATATGATGCAATCATTCCTGGTCACGGAGAATTAATAGAACCTCGTAAAGCCGTACAAAGGAATTTGGATTATATTAATAACTTGGAAAGATATATTGATAAAATTATTGATAAAGGTAAAAGTGAAGATGAGGTTTCTAAAATTTCATTGGAACAGTGCTTAAAGAATTCTAATGAATTAGATCCTTGCTCAGTACAGAGTCATGGCGGAAATGTTTGGAAGATGTATGAATTAAAGAAAAAATAAATAAAATGGAGCATAACTGTTATGCTCCATTAATTTTACTCAAAAAAACAAATAAACTATAAAAACCTGAGTTTTTGAGCACAACCCAAGCACTTTATAGTTACCTTAAACTTTATATTAATATCTTATAATAAAAACTATAGATTGTCAAGAAAAAGTGAGAAAATTTATAAAAAATGAAGTAAATATCAATTTTATATTTAAGTGGATATAGGGACACTTTAATTTCTCTTATAGCATGTTTTGTTTTTTGTATACTTTACTATAAAATATACTAGCTGGCAAAAATAGTTAGCATATTATTGAATAGTAAATTTATACGAAAAGAAGAGGAGGGATACAATGTCCATATTAAATCATCCTGATTATAGTGAGGAGCTTCAAAGGCTTAATTATACTCTTGATTATCTTAGAGGCTATAATGAAAATGTAGAAAAGGAAAAATCAAGAGTAGATAAAGATGTAGACTATGGTATGAAGCATTATAATTCAGATAATGCAGAGCAATTTAATGAGCTGGTAATAAACAAGGTACTAAAAGAATCTCTAAACCAAAAGCTAAAGGATATAGATAAGAGTCTAATAAAGCCTTACTTTGCAAGAGTGGATTTCTTGGAACAGGGAACTAGTAACATTCAAAAGCTGTATATAGGAAAAATGTCATTACTTAGAAACAAGGATCAAGAAACTATTATAATAGATTGGCGTGCACCTATAGCAACTCTTTATTATGAAGGAAGACTTGGAGAGGCAAGCTTTGAAAGTTTAGAGGGCAAAATATGTGGTGATATAAGGCTTAAAAGACAATATGGTATAGAACAGGCGGAACTAAAGGAGATATATGATATAGATATAACCACTAATGATGATTTTCTTCAAGCAGCCCTTGGTTCTAGTAAAGACAATAGACTAAAGGACATTGTATCCACAATTCAGGCGGAACAAAACAAGGTAATAAGGGCAGATATGTGGAAGCCTCTAATTGTTCAGGGAGCTGCAGGAGGGGGGAAAACCACAATAGCTCTTCATAGAATTGCATATCTTTTATATAATTACGGAAAAAACTTAAAACCAAAGAATTTTATGATAATAGCTCCAAATACTTTTTTCTTAAGTTACATCTCTGAAGTGCTTCCTGACCTAGGAGTAGAAAACGTACTCCAGACTACCTTTGAAGATTTTGCTATAAATATAATAGGGAAAAAGTATAAGATTATGAGTCCAAATGATAAATTAGCATCTTTCATTAGCAGTAGGGATAAAAGTTATTATAGCAACCTTATTAAAAGAATTTCCACATTTAAGTCTTCTTTAGAATTTAAAGCAGTTATAGATAGATACCTTGAAAAGGTTCAAGAAATGTTCATACCAGAGGAAGATTTTAAATTAGACACCTATGTGCTGTTGACTTATGAAGAGATAAAAGCTCTTTTTATGAGTGAATATTGCAGCCTGCCAATGACACAGAGAATTTTAGAAATAAAAAAGACATTAGTAAATAAAGTGAAATATAAAAAGGCTCCTATTCTCGAAGAAGTTGAGAAAAAATATGATAGAAAAATTGATGAAGTGAGAGAAAAAATGGATGATTGCCCAGAGAGGAGAAAGGCAATCATTGAACTAACAGAAAAGAGAGATGCCCATCTTAAAAAAATAAGAGAAGATTCAAAAACAATAGTTAAAGAATATATATCAAAATGCACCACTATGACTCCAATGGAGCACTATAAAAGTTTATTTAGTGATGATGGATTATTCTGTGACCTTGCAAAGGGAATTATTGATGAAGAATTATTAAGGCAAGTAGCAACGGAAACACTTGCAATTCTTGAAAATAATATTGTTGAAGTGGAAGACTTAGCGCCACTTATGTATATAAAGCACTCTATATATGGACTAGATGAAAAAATTGAGGTAAGACATGTTGTTATTGATGAAGCTCAAGACTATAGCTTGTTTCAACTATTCATTTTAAAAAGGATTATTGGAGGAAATTCTTTTTCTATACTTGGTGACCTGTGCCAGGGAATATACTCCTATAGAGGAATAAATAACTGGAAGGAAGCAGCTGAGAATATTTTTGGAGAAGACAATTACGACTTTCTTACACTAGAGCAAAGCTACAGGACTACAATTGAGATTATGAACGCTGCAAACTCTGTTATTAAGTTCTTAAATAATGCTGCATTTCAAGAAGCAAAGCCGGTTATTAGGCATGGAGATGAGGTTAAAGTTACTATAAGGAATGATATGAAGGAAATGTGTGAAAGTATAGCGGAAAATATTACAAGAATTAATAAAGAAGGTTTCAAATCAGCGGCAATAATTTGCAAAACTTTAGAGGAATGTAAGAAAATTAAGGAGCATTTAAAAAGACTGGGATTTGATATTCACATAATTACTGGGAAAGAAAAGGAGTATTCAGGTGGAGTAGTATTAATACCGTCTTATTTAGTAAAAGGTTTAGAATTTGATGTGGTTGTTGTAGCGAATGCTAATAAAGAGCAATATACTACTAAAGAATTAGATGTGAAGCTTTTATATATTGCAATGACGAGACCCCTTCATAGACTCTATATATATTCAATAGGTGAAAAGGCAGAAATGCTCAATAGCATATAGAATTGATTAGCTTGTTATGATACAATTTATTTTAAAATATTAGTTAAGTAGCAATAAAGAATGCAAGCTAAGAGGTGGTATATGAACTTTATAGGTTATAGAACATTAAAAACAGGAATAGGCGCGGCTGCAGCAATGACCATAGCAATGGCTTTAGGTTTAAAATATGCAGCTGCAGCAGGGATTATAACTATACTTAGTTTACAGAGTACTAAAAAACAATCTGTAAATTTTGCTATTCAGAGAATGGGAGCATGTGTGCTTGCTTTATTTTTATCATCAGTTCTATTTAGTTTATTGGGCTACAATACTTTAACCTTTGGACTTTTTTTATTAGTGTTTATTCCATTAACTACTAGACTAAGATTGAATGAAGGAATAGTAGTAAATTCGGTACTAGTTACACATTTGCTTACAGAAAAAAATATTACTGAGGCACTTATTATAAATGAACTAGGACTAATGATAATAGGTGTGGGAATAGCTCTTTTACTAAACCTTTATATACCTAGTATTGAAAATAAGATTAAAGAAGACCAAGAATATATAGAAAATACAATAAAGGACATATTATCTCATATGTCAGTGGCTTTAAAAGCATGTGCAATTTCCATTAAGGAAGAAGAACTATTCACAAATCTAGAGGAAAGATTAAAGCTTGGAAGGAAAAGAGCTTACAGCAATTTGAATAATGCACTTTTTTCAGACAACAGCTATTATGCAAAGTATATGGACATGCGCCTTCAGCAGCTTAGTTGTTTAAAAAATATGCGAAGACATTTTGAAAGATTCTCAATAGGCTATACGCAAAATATGATGATAGCTGACTTTACTGCTAGGCTTTCAGAATCCATTCATCAGTATAATACTGCAGAAGGACTTTTGAAAAGTTTACAGCAGCTTAGGGATAGCTTTAGAGAGATGGAACTTCCAAAGACTAGAGAGGAATTTGAAAATAGGGCAATGCTGTATCAATTTTTAAATGACTTAGAACAATTTTTACTTATAAAAAATGAGTTTAAAAGAAATATTCATGAGAGTATTGCTGTAGATTTATATTAATATCATATACAAAAAGGCTGCCATTTGGCAGCTTTTATCTTATACACATCACGAGAGTAATTTCAAAAGGTTAATATGAACATGTTACTAAAAAGTAATATTTTAGGTTCTTGGATCAGGATTTTTATGAGAAGCAGTGGTTTGAAGAGTGTTCATACCCATGCTGTTTCCTTTATTATTGCTTGCTGGCTTATTTTGTTTTTGGTTTTTTGCTTTATTTTCGTTTTTAGTCATATGTAATCTCCTTTTCAATAAAATTTAGTAGCACATTTATTTTTTACAGATTACATTTAAGTATGTATGATATTTTTCAGTAAATTAAAAAATATATAATTAAAACAGAGATTTAAGCTCTGTTCTAATTATATATATTAACTTGAGAAAATATAAAACATTATATATTTAAAGCATTTTTATAAGCCTGCACAATTTCCTTAGTGGTTTTACTGATGCTAAACTTCTTTTCGCACCATGACTTGCCCCATTCTCCAATTACTCTGCGCCTTTCTATTTCAGACATTAGAAAAGTTATATCATCAGCTAATTTTGAAACATTAGGTTTTTCAAGTGCTGCATGGTCACCAAAATACATCTCCCATTGAATAGCTTTAGTCTTTTCTGTAATTATTCCAGTATAGCCCTGGTTTCCAATAGCTATTACAGGTTTTTTACATATCATTGCTTCTAATGCAACTCTACCAGTGCCTATTACAACTGAGCTTTTTAGATAATAAGGTATTACATTGGCTTTTGCACCTACTAAATGAACTACTTTATCTTTAGCCATGTCATTTATAATTTGAGCTTCTTTTTCAATGCTTTCTCTTCCGTTTCCGTCGCCAATAATAAGGGCATGAAGGTTTGGAAATTTATCTAATAGCTTTGAAAAACTGAATAAAAACACCCTTGCAGCATCAGTTTTATTCCAGTCTAATCTGCTGCAGTAGCATAAAATCTTTCCACTCTGTGGAATACCTAGTTCTTTTCGTATATCTCTATTAATGTCTGAGCCTTTTATAATATCGCTGCTTATGCCGTTAGGGATTACTACAATTTTACTTTTTATCCTGTTTCCTAGCTTTCTATCAAGCATATTCTTCACAGGTATACTCACTGCAATTACAGTAGATGCTTTTATGCAGGTAGAAAATAAAATATCGTTAGGATAGAAAAGTCCATGAATAGTGACTACATAAGGAAGCTGATAGTTTCTATAGAGCTCGCTGGCCAGCTGCATACTTGCAAATAAGTGGCAGTGTATAATGTTGATATTTTCTTTATCTACAATACCCTTCAGCTGCTTAATCATGCCATTTTTTTTCTTGTTAGATATATAATCGCCATCAAAAGGGAATTTAATGATTTTAATTCCGTAGGAGCTAAATATAGCCTCCATAGGTCCTCCTGAGGTTGCTACTACTACATATACCCCCATTTCTATTAGCTGTTTTGTTATGTTAAGTACATGAGTTTCTGTTCCTCCAATGTTTAAAGCATCCACAAGCATTAATACTCTTATTGGACTTTTTTCATTTATTATTAACTTATTCTTTGTTGAAGAACTTAAGTCGCCATAAAATTCTCTGTATTTAAGCTGATTTTTTACTGATGTATTTTTAAGTAATCTTGAGGTATCTTGTTCATAATCTTTTCTGTTAATTATGTGGTAAGCAGTTGGATGCCTTCTGTAATGATAAAGTATATTATCTATTTTTTCTACAGGACATAGCTCTATAAGTTTTAATAATACAGTTGTTTGGTCATCAAAGCTGAGATTTTTATTTTCAATGTAGATTTCATCATAAGCTGATTTTCGAATCATAAGAGTTGGAAAGAGGATTGGAATAAAGCCACCTAAAATGGCTTTTTCTATCTGGTCATAATGTACATAGCTGTTTTGAATTCTTTCAATAAATATACAGTCAGAACGAAAAATCGGCTCTAGGGTAAAGCACGAAATAAGGCAGGATACCATAGCTGCTTTGGGTTTGTTTTCAAGGTAGGAAACTTGAAGCTCCAGTCTTTTAGAAGCGCTAATATCATCTCCGTCATGTCTTAGTATATAATCCCCTTTAGCCAGCTTATACCCTTCAGAAAAAGCAGATGAAAGACCTTTGTGAATTTTCATATTTATTAACTTAATACGAGAATCCTTAAAATTAGTAATTTTATCAAAAGTTTTATCTTCAGAACCATCATTTATAATGATTAATTCCCAATTAGTATATGTCTGCTGCAATATGCTTCTTATACTTTCATCTACATAGGCATCACAGTTATAAACTGGCATAATTATACTAACTAATGGATCCATAAGCTCAACTCCCTTGTTCAAAGTATAGAACGTCTTTAAGATTTTGTACCCTATATCCATTGTTTAGCAGCCTATATATAAATTCAAAGTCTGATGCTCCTTGTATAGAGTTATTAAGACCTGCTGTTTTATGAATAACTTCATATCTAACCATTAAAGTATGAACATTTACACAGGGCATATACTCGGCAATATAGGAATACTCAATATTTTCATCGTACTTTACTAATATATCCTCAGGAAAATAATTAGTTCCTACTGCACTATACATAAAGTAGTTTTTTAGAAAGGTTACTTGATTTTCTATACGCTTAGCATGGCTTTTTCCATGTGCATTATGAAATGCTATAAATTCACCTCTTGATAAATAACAGCCAATGTTGTAGGTCCAGGGAGAGCAGGATTCAGAAGGTAGCTTGAAATATATAAGCTCAATTTGTGTTTTGGATCTTGTTTTTTTCTTGTATTTCTCATACCAGCTTTTAATAAATTCTTCTGCGTTATCTGTAGAAGCATCATCTACTATAATAAGCTCAATGTTAGGGTAGGTCTGAGCTGCTATACTTTCTAAGGCATCTGAAACTGTATTTGAGCAATTCTTTACAGGAAGTACAATGCTCACTAAGTTATCAATTATCTTTCTCTTTTTTAGTACAGGGATTTCTCCTTTACTTCTTATTTGAGAACTCATTTGGCCTTTATGCTTTCTAACATAAAATAAATCTTCCTTTATGTTTTCTATTATAAAGTCATGATTTACCACATTATTTACAAAAAACATGTCATTTCCAACGGGAATAGCCTTAAAGCAGCCGATGATTTCTTCTAAAACCGATGCTCGAAACATTAATGTACCATATGCAACACAATGCCTTAAATATTTTTTATAATTATTTTCTATGGAGTCTGGATTAAAGCTTAGCCAGTTGCTGCCTGACTTAGCCTTGGAAATATCATCATTAAAAGTTTTAAATCCTGTTCCAACCATGGAAGTACAAGGATGACTTTCCAGAAGTTTAACTTGCTTAGCTATTTTTTCTGGGTGACTAATATCATCTGAATCATGAATTACAATATATTCTCCACAGGATATATGAAAGCCAATGTTATAGGCCCAGCCTGCACCACAGTTTCTTGGGAGCTTTATATATTTAAAATTTTGTATTTTGTTTTTATTGTTTTCATGCCACTTATTTATAACTGTTTCAGTATTATCTTCCGAAGCATCATCCATAACAATGAGCTCTATATCAGAATATGTCTGATTTTTTATTGCTTCTAGAGCTTCAATAATATACTCACCATAGTTATAGGTAGCAATTACTATGCTTACAAGACCAGGTTTTCTATTATACAGTAAAGTCATTCTAAATTTCTCCTTTCTTTTGGAATATAGGCAAGCATTAATTGGTAGCAGTACATAATATGATTTCACGATCAACTTAAAATACACTTATATTGACAATATATGGCTAAGCAAAGGGAATGTGTATTTATGCTTAATATTTTCTTTAAAAGTCACTTATCACAGGTAATTTTCATATAGTATTTATTATTAACAAATGAGAGAGGAGAAGGTTATGTGGGTTGATAATAAAAATATATTAATTACAGGTGGAACAGGAACAATAGGAAAAGCATTGTTAGAAAAATTATTAATGTACAATGTAAAGCATGTTTATATATTCAGCAGAGACGAACAAAAGCAGGATACAGAACTTCATACTTTAGGACAAAATCCTAAAGTAAGTTTTATTATTGGGGATATAAGAAATTTTGACAGTATAAATTCGGGGCTTAAGAATATTGACGTGGTTTTTCATACAGCTGCTATGAAAATTGTACGAATATGTGAACAAAATCCTTTTGAAGCTTTTGAGACTAACGTTATTGGAACTGAAAATATTATAAAGGCTGCAGCAGTTAATGGAGTTGAAAAAGTTATATTTACTAGCAGTGATAAGGCAGCTAATCCTACAACTGCAATGGGGATAGGAAAACTATACGCAGAAAGGCTTATGACTTATGCCAATTTTATTAAGGGATGTAATACAATTTATACAACTGTACGCTTTGGAAATGTATTAGGTTCAAGAGGCTGCGTGCTGGATTTATTTAGAAATCAAATTGAGAACCTTGATTATGTTACTGTTACGCATTCAGATATGACAAGATTTATATGTACAATTGAGCAGTCAGTGGAACTTATGATAAAAAGCGGAGAAGTAGGAAAATGTGGAGAAATCTTCATTAAAAAAATGCCTAGTATTCGTATTATGGACCTAGCAGAAGTTTTAATAGAATATTTAGCTCCTGTATATGGTAAAGATCCAAAGTCCATAAGTATAAGAATAACTGAAAAACAGCCTTCAGAAAAATTATATGAAGAACTTATAACAGTGCATGAAGCTGAAAGAACTATAGAGTTTAATGATTATTATTGCATATTGCCAACCCTTCAAAGTGAAAGGGTAAATATGAACAATATTTATAATGGAAAATTGGTTAAAAGAGAAATTTCATCTAACGCTAGTACCCATCTTACAAAAACAGAATTGCTTAATTTTCTCTTAAAAAATAAACTTTTGTTTTAGAAAACGCGTTTATTATGTTTAATTCACATTATAAATGCAAGGAGGGAGTTTATGAACATTCTAGTTACTGGTGGAGCTGGCTTTATTGGAAGATGGATAGTGAAACGACTTGCAGAGGACAATCACTTTGTTTGGATATTAGATGATCTTTCAAATAGCTCTACTAAAAATATAGAAGCGCTACTTCTTAAATATCCTTCTATATCCTTTGTGAAGGGTGATATAACAAACAGCGCAGATTTAGAAAATATTTTTAAAAATAAATTTGATATATGCTACCATTTGGCAGCCTTTATAAATGTACAAGAAAGTATTGATAAGCCAAAGGTTACTTTTGAAAATGATGTGATGGGAACCTTTAATGTATTAGAGCATTGTAAATTAAACAATACAAAGATGGTATATATGAGTACATGCATGGTTTATGATGCAGCGGGTGAAATAGGTGGTATTTCAGAAGGTCATTCCACATGTCCAGCATCACCTTATGCAGCTTCAAAATTAGCAGGGGAACAGTTAGCATTATCTTATTACTATGCTTATGGACTACCTGTAACGGTGCTTAGGCCCTTCAATACTTATGGGCCATATCAAAAACGGGACAGTGAAGGCGGCGTTATTTCAATCTTTATTAATAATAAGCTTAAAAGAGAGCCTCTTTCTATATATGGTAGTGGAAGGCAGACAAGAGACTTTTTATATGTAAAAGATTGTGCAGATTTTGTTGTAGAAGCAGGTTATAGTGTAAAGACAAATGGTAAAGTAATAAATGCCGGGACAGGTTTTGATATATCGATAAGCGAATTAGCTAAGTTAATTGCTGGTGGAGAAGATAATATAAAATATGTGCCTCATATTCATCCTCAAAGTGAAATTAAGAAGCTTCTTTGCGATGATTCCTATGCTTATGAACTTATAGGATGGAAACCTAAGGTAACCTTAGTTGAAGGAATTTTAAAAACAGAAGAATTTTTAAAAAATCAATTTCTATTGGAGGGGGTATAAATGGAAAAGTCCTTTCGCATAGTTGTTATGGGTGATTCCAGCAGCTCAGTTGCCGAAATTAATTCAGATATACTCCGTAAGCTTTTGTCTAATATTAAGAAGCTGTCACCACAGCCTAAATATATATTTTTTGTAGGAGATATGGTTTACGGTGGCAGTAAGGTAAATGAGCAGTTAGAAAAGTGGAAAAAGCTTGTGGAAGAGTATTATCCTATTAATACGTTTTGTACTGCATTAGGCAACCACGATGACAGTGAATCAGCTTTTAGCAATGCATTCTCACACCTTCCCAGTGAACAGCTGGAAGGCCACAAGAGAACAGTTTACTATATAGACTATAAAAACACTCGTTTTATTGTATTAAATTCAAATCGCACAGATTCAAAAGGTAATTATATTATTGGCGAAGATCAGCGAAAATGGCTTAAGAAGGTTTTAAAGAGCAGCCAGTTAAAATATAATTTTATAATGTTTCATGTCCCAGCATTCCCTACAGGACATCATTATAAAGAGAGTTTAGATGCAAATGAAGAGGAACGAAATAAATTGTGGAAAATTATTGATAGCTATAATGTGACAGGGGTATTTGTTGGACATGAACACAGTTATAGTCGCCGTATGATAGATAGTAATTTGGAAAGTGGAGGCAGTTTAGAACTAAAAAATCATATCTATCATATTATAACCGGTGGGGCTGGTACTTCATTGAGTTCATCTAATAAGGACATAAGAAATGTTGAAGTAGGGCCAATAGCAGTATTCAACTATGCTGTTGTTGATATTAATGATAATCATGTTACACTTAAAGCTTATGATATTGAAAATAAGCTTATAGATTCCTGTACAATGTCACCATATTCTAGTGATAGCACTGCAAAATTATCAAAGGACATTCTAATACCCTATAATGCTAAATGGAGGTACTTGGATGATGGTTCTAATCAAGGGGAGCAATGGAGGAAAAGATCCTTTAATGACACTGCTTGGAAAAAAGGACCTGCAGAACTTGGATATGGAGACGGTGGAGAGGCAACTGTAGTAAGCTATGGCAATAATGTTCATAAAAAGTATATTACAACTTATTTTAGAAAGAGCTTTACTATAAATAATGCATATCATTATAAAAAATTAACTATTAATATTCAAAGGGATGATGGTGCTGTAGTATATCTAAATGGCAAAGAGGTATATAGAACCAATATGCCATCAGGAACTATTGGTTATAAAACCTTAGCATCAAAGGCTATAAATGGTGCTGATGAGGTGACTTATGAAAAGATAATTATTGATGCTGAATATCTCAGAGATGGTATCAATGTAATAGCAGTAGAGATTCATCAAGCTAATGAAGCTAGTTCAGATATTAGTTTTAATTTCCAGCTTATTGGTCATAAAAGATAACATTTTAATATAAAACAATGTAAAACCATAGGAAGCCTATGGTTTTACTATTACTAAACTACTTTTCTTATAAGTTCAAAAGCTTCTGCAAAATTGCAGCCGACTACAGTTCCCCATCTCCTGGCACTTGTCTCTATACCTTCCGTGGAACGGGGATGTGGGTATTTTCTTAGCTCAGAGTTATAACATTTCATTGCTGAAAGCTTATCAGCTAGCGTATTTTCAATATTAACAAAATAATTGGGTACAAATTTGTCACCACCTACAAAATTCCATTCACTGGCAGATAAGGTTTCAAAGCAGTATAGTTCCTTTACAGGGCAATCAATCATGGGTCTTGTAGAAGTTTGAACTGCCTTAAAAACTATTTGATGATCAATATTTAAATCTCCATAGTGATGTGTAAATATAATGGATGGTTCTATAAGTGAAATGTATTTTTCAATGGTCTTTACTATAGAAAGTAAATCCACATTGTCAAAGCTGTTATCCTTAAAATTGCAAAAAAGTGTTTCTTTATATCCTATAATTTTACTAGCTGCAATACTATCCTCAAGTCTAGTTTTTATATTTTCTTCTACCTGCTTTGACTGACTATCATATCTAGAAGTAGTTCCGTCGGATAGTATCAATGCATAGCATTCATTTCCTTCTTTAATTAATCGCTTTATAGTGCCGCCACAGCCTAATATTTCATCGTCAGGATGGGCAGCAACTACTAATATTTTATTCATAATACATTTCTCCTTTCACAGGAAACACTGGGTAACTTGTTCATGTGGATTCCAATCCGCAAGTTACTGCCTTAGAGCAATTTGTTATTTAAAAGGTTTTCTAATGTTTTTTTATCAAGGTTATCTTTCATGATAATCTCTAAAGCTTTTTCAGGACCTAGGTTAAACAATAAATCCACTATAGACATATAGGGCATAAATTCACCCCACTGCTGTTTATAGACTGGATGCTGATAATCTTGAAAATATATTTGAATTCCATTGCTTTTAAAGGTTTGCTCCTGAGCATAGTTCCTTCCAAGAGCACCAAAGACAAATTTATCAGCATTAAGCTTTTTACAAATTTCAATTATCAGGTCCTGCTTTTTTTCTTTTGTATGAAGATGACTTTGCTTAATGACTTTAGTTTCAACATGGAGCTCTTTTAAAAAAAACTCCATTGTGTAAATTAAAAAATCTGTAAGATTAGTCCATTTTCTCTTATAAGCTGCTTCAAAAAAATCTGAATATAAATGGAAAAAAGGAGTTTTTTTATAGTTTCTATATAAGCCATTCCAATGCTTTAAATTCCAATTTTCAGAGTTATTTATCTCCATTTCTAAAATGCTTTTAGTTCTGTATCCAGACATGGATACGGGCACAGTAAGCCACTGGTAGCCTTCTGGGGTTTTTATCTTATTTCTGTTAATGAAACTGCTTTTCTCAAATTGGACTTCATCAAGTATTACATAAGTGTCGCTCAGTATAATTTTGTGAAAAAAGCCTAGCCAGGGTAAATAGGCAGGCTGATGCGCTGTTAGAATCAAAGAAATCCCTCCTGTTCTGAGGCAATTTATAACAATAGTTTATGCACATTATGTTTATGAAGTTACATATATTGTAGTATTAAGCAATTGAGATTTAGATATTTATATTATGAAAGGAGAGGTTGGTTTGCTACAATATAAAGTTTTGGTTACATCCATTGGTGGCGATTTAGGAAAGGCAGTATGTAAGTCATTAAAGTACTCAGCTTATAATATAAAAATCTTGGGTACAGACTGCTTAAACTATGTGCCATACCCTATATTTTGTGACGAGTTTTTAATCATTCCTAAGGCTGAAAACAGTGGTTATATAGATTTTATAAGTAATTTAATTTTGCAAAACTCAATTGATATAGTTTATGTATGTAGTGAACAAGAACTTTTATATATTTGTGATAACTTTCATATGCTCTCTAAGGAAATAAGAACTCGTATTGCTATACCTCCCATAGAGGTAATTAATATGTGTAGAGATAAGTATAAAACTATGGAATTTTTAAAAGATAATGAATTTCCTTATCCTAAATCCATATTGTATGACAAATTGATTAAAGAGGAGGAGCTGCTAAAGAATTTTAATTATCCGTTTATTGTTAAAAAAACAGTTGATTGTGGTTCAAAGCATCTTCATGTAATTAGAGATATAAATGAATTTAGGAATATAGCAGATTTAGATTGTACTTATATGCTGCAGGAATATATACCTGGTATTGAATATACAAATGCAGTATACAAAGATGCTTTTACTGATGAAATATATGTTATTACCCTTGAAAGAACCTTGAAGGATGGAATGAGCGATGAGGTAAAAGTTGTTTCTAATAAGGAAATAAAAGAGTTGTGCATTGAAGTTGCAAAAAAAATAAAACTTTCGGGCTCTATAAATATACAGCTTAGAAAACAGGACGATGGAGCACCCATTATTTTTGAAATCAACCCTCGATATTCAAGTACAGCTTTTATGAGGGCAAAGTTTGGGTTTAATGATGTTATTTTTGCCTTTGAAAATATTGTATTAAAAAAAGCTATTTCAAAGCCACAAATAAAAAGAGGGGAGGCTTATAGATATATTACTGAGTATTATAAGTTTTACTTGTAACACAAAGAATTGAAACATCATAAATTGATAAGGAAAGCAATATTAAAGGAAGAATATTTAGTGGATTACCAAATAAATAGATTTGTTATTAATGTTCCTGTGGAAAATGAAAAAACGGGTACAGACCAACTTGAAATGGATTTTTTTCTTCAGCCTGAACATAGAAAAGTAATACTAGGAACTGTACGATTTCCAGATGGAACACCTGCACCTTGTGCAGTAATAAAATTTTTTAGATTAAAACGTCCTTCTTTGAATGCTGAAACTACTTCTGAACTAGAACCAATAGGTCATGCTATTGCAGATGACTGTGGACAATTCCTTTTAGGTCCTGTATATCCTGGTGATAAAATTATACTAAAGATTTTTTATATAAATGGTACTAACATAGATTTAGATAATGATCCTATAAAATGTACACGAGAGCCTGAAATATAAAAAAACAAGAAATTATGAACTGAAGGAATAAGACTATGAAGGATATGGTAGATAGTAAAACTTGTATTATTATCCCTTGTAAAAATGAAGGCATATATATGAAGCAAACTTTAGATTTTATGTATCAAACAGAGGCTAGAGAATTAGCAAAGATAATAGTTATAGATGATAATTCAAACGATGGTTGCTGCAATTTCATAAAGAGTCAGCCAAATAGGTATCTAAATGTAAAGTTAGTACGAACTCAGGGTATAGGTGCTGCTAGAGCAAGAAATTTGGGAGCAAGTCTAGCAATTAACGCAGAGGTTTTAGTGTTTTGTGATGCTCATATTACTATGAAAAATAATTGGCTTAAGGTATTGCTTAATTCACTAAATAACGAGGAGGTTAGTTTAGTTTGTCCTGGTATTAGTGATTTCAATCCCAATAGCCCAATAGGTTATGGCCAAACCTTTGATGATAAATTTCAGGTTTACTGGATGAAAAGGCCTAAAGATATGGTTGAAATTCCTTTGGCACCTGGAGGATGTATGGCTATCAAAAGAGATGTTTTTGATTCTGTTGGAGGCTTCGATAATGGATTTAGAAGTTGGGGATATGAAGACGTGGAGTTATCAATTAAGCTGTGGCTCTTTGGTTATAAAATTTATGTAAATCCTTTCGCTCGAGTTGGGCATAAATTTAGAAAAGTACAGCCATATGAGGTAGATTCCACAGAATATCATTACAATAGACTTCGAATGGTATACAGTCACTTCAATCAAAGTAGAGTTGATAAACTTGTAATTATGATGAAGGATTATCCCAATTATAATGAAATAATGAATAAAATAATTAATAGTGACACCTTTAAGCAGCGTGAGGATTATTTTAAAAACCGTATATATGATGATTGCTGGTTTTTTAATAAATTTAATATACCTTTTTAATAATGCTATGGAGGTTAATGGATTTAGTGCCATTTAATGCGCAACTCGCTGGCGGAAACCAGCACGGATAAGTTGCACTGTTTTCCGAGTGTAAGGAGGGAATATTATAGAGGTTGTAATTGAAAAAATATATAAATTTAATCGCACGGACAAATCGGAATATGAATCTAATGAAGTGACTATAACTGAAAATGATGATAGTGTAATAGAATTAGAAGTTATTATAGAAAAAGGCACTTATCCTTTAAGATAAGTGCCACCTTTTTTTATTTGTATAAAGTATGTGTGGTTTCTAAATAGCTAAACTTATATCCGATCCATTCACTAATATTAATAGCAGGTTTATTTTCGGGATGATGACTTACAAGGACTTGTTCAAAATCAACATTTTCAAATAATCTTTTATACATAGACGCATATAGCCATTTCCCTAAATTTCTTCCTCTATAACCTCTTTTAACTCCAATCATAAATTGGTAAGGAAAACGAGGGTCAGTATTATTAACAGAAACATTGGATTTTGCTACCATTTCATTTCTAGGATTGAATATCATATAGCAATAATGGCTAATATTTCTTAGAATAAAAGAGTTATTAATTTGTCTTTGCTTTTCAGGGGTTATAATATATTGTTCATAGCCATTTTCCTTTACATCAGTCATATCTTTCATAGTTTCCGTAAACAATTCACAATATTGTTCTATATACTCTTCAGAAATAGAATCAGTGAATTTAATAGAAAGATCTTTATTTATTACTTCATATTCTTTTATGTATTTATTAAGTAAATTTATATCTATATCTGCTTTTTTCAAAGTGTAATAATTACATCTTAAATTTACCTTGTTAACATATTTTTTAATTAATTCATCTAATTCATTATTATAGGAGACTACTGCAATCTCCCCATACTTATCTAATTTATTTTGAATTAATTGATTTATTGGATTTAGTATAGATTCATCAATTATTGAACCACATAAGGATATGGTTAATTTATATCGATCTTTTCCGTTCCAATCAGAAGATTTAGTGAAGGTTATTATTCCTAATATTATAGAACTATTTTCAACTATAAAAAGTTCATTATCATTTTCAATAAAGGATGCTAAAAATAAATCTTTATACCTATTAATGGTGTTTAAATTATCTAAATGACCATATTTATTAACTATTTTTTTATTGGTTAAAAACAAATTTTCTAATTCATTTGTTTTTAAAATAATAGGATTTACTTTACATATTTTTATCATTAATGTTTACCCCCAACATTTTTACCGATTTATACCTTATTATAACATTTATTTGTATATAAAAACAAACTATATGCTAATTAATAGCATATAGTTTGTTTTTTATTAAAATATATCAGCTCCAAAGTTGGCGAAGCTTTGTAAAACTAAATAAGCTCTCATATCCATTTTCACATCCTGCTTAAGCAATTCTTTTGCCTTTTGTTTAGTTACTAAGGTCGCTTCTATATCTTCATCGTCTTCAAGATATTTATCAGAAAGTACACCTTCACAGGTACAGTAAACTATTGAGGCGCATTCATCTGTCATTCCAGCCGAAGCATAAACCTTTTTTGCACTTTTATCATAATTAATATCTAAAAGTGAAAGTCCTGTTTCCTCCATAAGTTCCCTTCTTACAGCTATTTCTATACTTTCATTATTATCAATAAGCCCTGCTGGAAGTTCATAAACATAATCATTAAGAGGGATTCTAAACTGCCTTATTAAAACAAGACAATTAGTTTCCTTATGTAAAGCAGCAAGAATTACAGCATCAATACCTTCCTCTTTACCTTGAAAAAACTGTTCAGAAAGAGTAGTATAATTTTTTCTTGAGGCAATAACCCAATGCTTTTCATTTCCCTTTTTATTATTATAAACTGCATCGTAAAGACTTAAAAATTTTGTCTCAGCTAGTGGATTTAATTTTTTTATTCTACCATTACTCATTGATTATCCCGCCTTTCTTATAGGTCAGTAACTACTATTTATCATTGTAAACCTACAAATAAATTATGATTTTCCTTTGAATTCATTGCCACATTTTTTACAGGTAATAGTTACTTTTCCTTGTTTTCTAGGAACTCTAAGCTTTTGAGAACAATTTGGACATTTAAATATTTTATAGTTTTTACGCTGCTCTACAGAAGCTTTATTTGAATAAAACTTTTGTTTTAACTTTAAAGTAAAGTTGTTAAATACTGCTAATTCCTGATATCTCTTATTCTTATTTTTAGAAAGAATTCTAAAGATTCCATAAACAACAAATACAGTCCCTAAAGGAAAAGTATATCTAGAAAATGATAATAATAATCCAAAAATAAATAGAAATTCTGTAAGCTTATCTACTCCATAGGAATCCTTTAACATATTATTTATTTTACTTTTAAAGTTGTTAATGTTCAATTAAATCACCTCATTTTATTCTATTTCATAGGTTAAATAAATTTTTGAATTATTATACCTCTTGAGTTTTTATATTGAACTTCAGCTACTGCGCCATTTATTAAAGTTAGTTGTGGAGGTATATGGCCTAAATCCACATTATATATAATTGGAACATTAAATTCAGAAAATGTATTCTTTAAAGCATCGGGCAATGTAAAATCATCAAAATCTGAATAGCCATCCGGTCTGCCATATAAAACTCCTTTACAATTTTCGAACCATCCATTCATTTTCATCTGCCATAGAGTTTTATAAATATCACCTGCGTTCATGCTGCAGCTCTCCAAGTACCAAATAAAACCATCTTCATAATATTTGCTTATAAATTCCCTAACTGGAGCAAAAGGAGTGCCGATTAGTGAGCGGAGGGTATCTAAACCACCACCGATTAATCTTCCGTTAAAATTGCATTCGTCTTCATCTCCTAAAAGTATCCACTGGCCATATTTTGAAAACTTTTCTACATCTGGATTATACTCTATAAATTCAGAAAAATCCTCACCTAAGCACCCTATACTCTCTTGACGAATTATATTTTCACTCTGCAAAATGTTTAAGGCATTAACTGTAGTTTCATCTATAGGATTACCATCAAAATGAATCAATAAAGGACCGTGAGCCCCAGCCAAATCACATTTCAAAGTTAGTGTAAACAATAAGGTGCTAATGTCGGAAAATCCTAAAATCCACTTAGGTTTACTACTTTTTATTTTCTCATAAACCAGATAAGGCAGCATGTCCATTAGAAATTCTCCGCCCCTTGCTGGAATAATAGCTTTTACTTCGTCATCAAAATATAATGACATGAATTCTTTGGCTCTTTGCCTTGGTGATGCACTTACTGCTTTAAATATTTTTCTAACAGAGGCTGTTTCTTTAATTTTAAACCCCAACTGGTTAAGATTTATTATAGCACCATCAAGAACTTCAATTAGATTATCTGATACCCCCATAGAAGGGGCAGTAGTTCCAATCGTATCGTTTTTTTGTAAAGGTAAAGGATATCTCATTTTAACGCCTCCTCAGCTTTAATATTTTAACTTTTAAATGCACTTCTAGAAACATATTGCAAAACTAGTATAATATATTCTATCAAAATACAAAGGCAAAAGTAAATGTAAACATAGTATTCTTTATTTATTATTGTTGTGTTATAATAATATAAAATATTAAGTGATAAAGATTATTACATTATGATTATATGAGGTGGTTATATGTTAAAAATAGGTTCCCATGTTTCAATGAGTGGGAAAAAAATGATGCTTGGTTCAGTGGAAGAAGCACTTTCTTATGGAGCTAATACATTTATGATATATACAGGAGCACCGCAAAATACTGTTAGAAAACCAATAGAAGATTTGAGAATAGATGAAGCTATTGAATATATGAATAAAAATGGAATTGAAGAAATTGTGGTTCATGCTCCATATATTATAAATCTAGGTAACAGTGAAAAGCCTGAAACCTTTGAGCTTGCTGTTAACTTTTTAAGAGAAGAAATAAAAAGAACCTCAGCTATTAAAAAGGCAAAAAACATAGTACTTCACCCGGGGGCACATGTTGGTGCTGGAGACGAGAAGGGGCTGCAGCAGATAATAAAGGGGCTTAATGAAGTAATTACAAAGGAGCAGAGCATACAAATTGCCCTAGAAACTATGGCTGGAAAAGGTTCAGAATGTGGTAGAAACTTTGAACAAATAGCTAAGATTATTGATGGAGTCATTTATAATGAAAAATTAAGTGTATGTATGGATACTTGTCATATTCATGATGCAGGTTATGATGTGGTAAATAATTTTGATGGAGTGCTTAACGAGTTTGATAAAATTGTAGGGCTTGATAGACTTAAAGTAATTCACCTTAACGACAGCAAGAACCCATGTGGAAGTAGGAAAGACAGGCATGAGATTATTGGTTCAGGATATATAGGCTTTGATGCACTATGTTATGTGGCAAATCATGAAGCACTTAAAGATATACCTAAGATTCTTGAAACTCCATATGTAGCTGATAATGAAGGGAATAAGAAGCCTCCATATAAATATGAAATTGAGATGCTTAGAAATAAATGCTATTATGAGGATTTAATTCAGCGCATTATTAGCTAGGAGTATAATTTAAGTCATATTTATAAAACTAATTATTAAAAAAAGGGTCTTATGACCCTATTTCCTTTAAAAAGGTTTCTACAATTTTTTCATACTCTTCTCGATTCTGCCAATAGGAATCAGCATGACCAGCGTTTGGGGCTAAGTAAAGTTTTTTAACTCCCTTTTTAATATTATACATATCTATACTCATTTGATTTGGAATATAGGTATCTTGCTGTCCATGAATAAATAATATAGGGGTTTCAACATCCTTTATATCCCTAATAGGTGAAATTTCCTTATAGAAAAATTTATACTTTATTTTACTTACAACACTTGAGGTATATAAAATAGGAAATCCAGGCAATTTAAATTCTTCTTTAAGTCTTATTTTAAATAGCTGCATTAAATCTGAGTAAGGGCAGTCTGCTATATAGAATGAAACTCTATTATCAATAGCACAATGCTGAAGTGCCGTTCCAGCACCCATGGACTCACCATGAACACCAATATATGCATCCTTCCCAAATCTCTGCAAAACAAAATCTACGCATGTATTTAAATCGTACTTTTCAAAATACCCAAAAGTAGTAAAATTACCACCGCTTCTGCCATGATTTCTATGATCATATATAAGAACATTAAATCCTCTTTTATAAAACATATTCATATATTTTACGGAGCCATACTTAGACCAAGTTATACCATGACAAAATATAATAACTTTTTTTGAATTTTCAACTGGAAACAGGATGCCGTCTAACTGGTAACCGTAGGGAGAGAAGATTGTAACAGGCTCTTTTGGTAATGAATTATACCATTCCTCATTAATTTTGCCATTGTCTCTATCAACAGTGTAGGTTTCATCATGATCCCATACCTTAGGTTTTGAAGCTAAATTAGCAAAAAATACACTAGCAATAGCAAGAATTAATATAATAATTAGTATGATAGCAATTAAAATGTACACTATATTAACACCACCTTTTTCATTAAAATATAAGTTAAATAAGAGTATTTTAGAAAACCTTTTCCAGTATTACTATTATAACTCTTTTTATTATTATTTCATAGATAAATTATATAACTAGTCAGTACAAAATATTACATATAATTCCATGAGTAGAAGTAATCCACGCGTTTTTAATATTTTGAAAAGTTAGTTGAATTAATATAAAAGGCTTGTAATAGCTGATAGAATAACATAAAATTATATTGATAAGTTATTTATAAGAATGAGGTGAAAGGATATGCCTATTATTGTTAATGAAGAAAACAAAGAATTTCATTTATTTAATAAACAAATTAGTTATATTTTCAGGGTTATGGATAATAACCAATTAGAGCATTTATATTTTGGAAAAGTATTGCATCATAGAAAAGGTTTTCTGAACTTGGTAGAAAGAGAACCTAGACCGTTAACTTCTAATTTATATGAAGGCAACCAGACACTATCCTTAGAGCATATAAAGCAGGAGTATCCATCTTATGGAACTACAGATTTCAGAATGCCTGCTTTTTCAATAGAGAGTGAAAGTGGAAGTAGAATAACAGATTTTAAATATAAATCCTATAGAATATTTAGTGGGAAAAAAGCTCTAAAGGAACTTCCTTCTACTTATGTTGAGGATGAAAATGAAGCGGATACCTTAGAAATAAAGCTGTATGATAATGTGCTTAACTGTGAACTAATTCTGAGTTACACTATATATGAAGACTACGCTGCTATATGCAGAAATGCAAGATATATTAACTTAGGCAATAATAAAATAGAAATAACTAGTGCTATGAGTACTAGTCTAGATTTACCAGACGATGATTATGAAATGCTTCATCTAGCAGGGGCTTGGAGCAGAGAACGCCATATAAAGATAAGAAAGCTGCAGCCTGGAATTCAATCAATCTATAGTGCTAGAGGAGCAAGCAGTGCAAATCATAATCCTTTTTTAGCATTAAAAAGACCGTACACTACAGAAAATATGGGGGAGGTATACGGTTTTAGTCTTGTATATAGTGGAAATTTCTTAGGCCAAGTGGAAGTGGATTCTTATGGAGTATCTAGAGTAACACTTGGTATAAATCCATTTAACTTTAGGTGGGTTTTAGAGTCTTCTGAGGAGTTTCAAACTCCTGAAGCAGTGACGGTATTTTCGGACTGTGGACTAAATGGCATGAGTCAGACCTTCCATAAGCTTTACAGAACTAGGCTAGCAAGGGGCTATTGGAGAGACAGAGTAAGACCAATACTTATAAATAACTGGGAAGCAACTTATTTTGACTTCAATGAAGAAAAAATAATAAATATTGCTAAGACTGCCAAAGAACTTGGAATTGAATTATTTGTATTAGATGATGGATGGTTTGGTAAGAGAAATGACGATACTTCTTCCCTTGGAGATTGGTTTGTTAACAAGAATAAGCTTTCTGATGGCATTGAAGGCTTAAGTAAGAAAATAAATAATATTGGAATAAAATTCGGTTTATGGTTTGAACCAGAGATGGTTAGCAAGGACAGCCATATATTTAATGAACATTCAGATTGGGTTATACATGATCCAAACAGAAATATGTCCCATGGAAGAAATCAATATGTGTTAGACTTTTCTAATAAACAGGTTGTAGATTATATATATAACCTAATGTGTAAAACTATAGAAAGTTCCTCAATATCTTATATTAAGTGGGATATGAATAGAAATATTACAGAAGCATATTCCAGTTTCCTTAATAGTAATCAGCAGGGAGAACTAATGCATAGGTATATTTTAGGGGTATATAATTTGTATGATAGACTAACAACAAAATTCCCAGAGATTCTTTTTGAGTCCTGCGCCGCTGGAGGAGGAAGATTTGATCCAGGAATGCTTTATTATGCGCCACAGGCATGGACAAGTGATGATACAGATGCTGTAGAAAGATTAAAAATACAGTATGGTACTTCCATGGTTTATCCTATTAGCTCAATGGGATCACATGTTTCAGCTGTTCCTAATCATCAGGTAGGAAGGATAACTTCAATTGACACTAGAGCAAATGTTGCTTACTTCGGAACCTTTGGATATGAGCTTGATTTAAATAAGCTTTCAGATGAAGAAAAAGAGGATGTAAAAAAGCAAGTAGAATTTTTTAAAGAGCATAGAGATCTAATACAGAAGGGTGATTTTTACAGATTAATGAGCCCTTTTGAAGGAAATGATACCTGCTGGATTATTGTTTCTAAAGGCAAGGAGAAGGCAATTGTAGGTTATTACTCTGTTTTATCCAGACCCAATGATAGATATCATAGAATTAAGCTTACAGGGTTACAGTCGGATAAGCTATATATGGTAGAGCCTAAGGGTACTACGCATTATGGAGATGAACTTATGATCATAGGAATTATATTAAGCGAGGATTATTCAGGAAGGCATGAGGATTTTTATAAAAAGCATCCAAATGACTATTCATCTAGAGTATTTACAATAAAAGAAGTTAAAGAAGAATAAGTATTTTTTCAGGTAAACTAAAAAATGCATTGATAAAACATTAAGTTTTATCAATGCATTTTAAGTTATTGAACTTGGTGCAATATGGTTTCTTTTTTTGCATTATATTCTTCGTCTGTTATTTCACCATTAGCGTATCTAATGTTTAGAATTTCTAATGCTTTAGCTGTAGTATCCATAGTAGGTACTGAAGGTACGTTAGCAGCATTTACGCTATTTCCATGGAAATCTTTTTTTCTTATAAGCTTATTAAATAAATAAACTAGAACAACTAGAAGAATGAGAGTAATAATAATACAAGGTATAATCATAAAACCACCAAAATGCATTCCATACATTCCTTGATAACCACGTCCAAATCTCATTAGCTATACCTCCTATAAATATAATAATAATTACGTTCATTTTAACTGCTTGTTTATGTATATGATACTACAGATTTATTATGTAAACTGAGTGACAACTTCTTGAATAATTTGTTAAGAATTTTTTTAATACATAATAAGTTTATGATAAAATGTATTTAATAAAATAATATAGAGGGATTAAAGTATTATGTCCACTTTAGTTTATAAAATGCAGCGAGGAGTCTTAATATGAACATTAATAAAGAAGAATTTTTAAACAAATATCACCTTTCAGAAAATTTCCTGAGTGAAAAAAGAATACAGTGGGATGTTTTAAATAATATATACGAAGACTTTTTTAACTATAAATATAGCTATGAGAGTCAAGCCGGATTTATTGCTGATACTCTTAGAACCTGTAAAAAAATACATTCGGTAAAATCTAGAGTTAAAGACCCTGAGCGTCTAATAGAAAAGATTATTAGAAAAACTGAAGATAGAAGAAAAAAGTATGGAGAGGATTTTCAGTTTTCCATAGATAATTATAAGGATGAGATAAACGATTTAATAGGCGTTAGAGCAATACATATATTTAAGGAAGACTGGGAGTCAATACATAATTTTATATGTAGAACCTGGAAGGTTGTTGAGATAACTGCAAATGTCAGGGAAGGAGACGATACCCATAGGTTTGAAGAACTTAATATAGAAATATGTTCAAGAAAATCGGGGTATAGATCTGTTCACTATTTAATTGAGTTTTTTCCTACAAGTCAAAAGGTTATTGCAGAAATTCAAGTAAGAACAATTTTTGAAGAAGGCTACGGTGAAATAGATCACCAGCTTAGATATTCACACGATAAAATACCTAAGGTTCTAGCTTCAAATCTTCTTCTTTTTAATAGAATTGCTGGCAGTGCAGATGAAATGGCTTCACTTATAAATTTACTAAACAAAAACTGGACTGAGATGGAGGAAAATTTCCAAGGTATAATGAAGCAAAAAAATCATGAAATAAAAGAACTTAAAAAAATAGTCAATGAAAAGACTGGGATAGAAGAGAAAGATAAGAAGGAAATTCTAGACGCACTTGAAAATATAATAATGAAGGATGAATTAATGAATTTAGCTGACGAACTAGATAGTTAGGGTGAAAAGGCACAATGATTTTATAAAGTCATTGTGCCTTTTCAATGTTATATATTATTTTAACTTAACCAAGATATAGAAATCCAAGCCTTTATCTTCAATAGATCCAGTATTTTGATTTTTGTTTCCTGAAATGTTTAGAAAAACGAATTTTACTTTCATCTTTTCATTTTCTTCAGAAAAGGTCATTTCGTCAGCTGGCAATGTATTTTCTTCAGACATTCTATAGCCTTCAGGCTGTATTCCATGTTTTTTAATCATATCTTCTAAAAAAGTATTCAGATCTTTTGAGTAAATGTTTTTTCCATTATAAGATATTTTTGCAATGGATGATGAAGGATCGTAGGATGCATCCAAAGGGCTATTACTTGCTACTTTTTTTCCTTCTGTCATAATTCTCATATCAAATAGGTTATCATAACCGCTAATATCTACTGATCCTTCAGATGGGTTTCTCATATAGTAGAAACGCCCATAAGGCGACTCATATATAGGATTTTCATAGTAAAAGCCTAGAACATTACTCATATCCTGTATTTTAAAGTTATCAGGTAGATATTTAACATTATTTAAGCTGTGATTTCTATTAAAATAATCTAATATACTGCTTAACGCAGCTTTATCTTCTTTTGATATTTTACTAGAACTTTGAATTGAGTCAGCTTTTATCATATTGTTGCTTAAAAGAATCTTTTCGAATCTCTTATTTTGACTGTATTTTGAAATTGAATAACTGCTAACTGGTCCAAAGACAGAAATAAGTGTGACAACTGACAGGGAAATAGGTATTAAGATGTTTCTAAGTTCCTTCTTTAATGAAAAGTAGAGCATAATACAAAATACCCAAAATGCTAGTATTACTACATAATATCTGTTTTCAGTAACCCCATAAGCATTTATTCTAATACCTATAGACACAAACATCATTATTAGCAAAGGAAGTATTATTTTAGGGGCTATTTTTAGAAAGGTTTTAGCCCAGTTATTTTCAGATAGTATAGGGGTTATGAAAAATAACACAATTACAACTATTACTGAGTACCATAGTACTAGATGAGATACCAAGCCTATGGGCCAATGTGCAGTAATTATAATTTTTCCAAAATATATATAGAGAATTATTGTATATGCTGTTAACAATGGCATTGCTATATATAGTAGTAATATTCTTAAAAGCTTCGGATAGTTTTTATATAAAAGCTTTTGAGTTTTTGATGGTATTGTTGATAAAAAATAAGCTACTGCAAATAGAAAAACAACTAATATCCAGGTATAGTAGTATATTTTACCTTGAATTTTAATGCCTAAAAGCTTATCTATAGTAAAAAGTATTGCAGATAGGCCTCCATATAATACTAGTGTATAAATAAAGGTTGTAAAAAAACCTGTAAATAAGGTTATAACATAAATTTCAAGTTCATCTTTTTTTGAAAGACATGGGATAAATATGAAACATAGATATGAAATCAAACTAACTCCAATGTATCTGGTAATTTCTACTATTCTAAGGTCCTTCAAGAGGAATACATAATAGAGTATTAATAATAGAGCACCTATAGTGTTGTAAATAATTAGCTTAAAGTATTTTTCATCCTCATTTCTTTCAAAAAAAAGTTTTATTGATAAGGAAATAGGGATGCCAAGCGCCAAAATCATTGCTATCCGTGCAAGAGTATTTTGTGTAGGATTAGTTTCTGATATTGTAATTAGCACGGCTGCAATTAATGCTGAAAGGAGTATAGTTACAGGGAATCTTTTAATACTTAGGAAAAGACCGCTTAATAGGTTTCTAAACAACTGTAACACTTTCATTTTTTTAACCCTCCTTTTATAGTATTTATTAAATATTAATATAATTTTCTATAAAAATAAAGAACCAAAATAAGTGGTATAAGTAAACTAAATAGCATAACTACTTCTTAAATGGTAATAGTTAGTATAACTTAATATTTGTTAAAAGTTAACATAGATATTTTAAAATTGTTATGCTTAAAAATATAAATAAATGCGATACTAAAATTACAGGTGTTTTTATAATAACTTCATGTAGAGTTAATGCAAATAAAGGTGGGGAATGTATGAAAATAGGTTTAGTAAGACATTTTAAAGTTGATATTAAAAGGAATAGATTTATGACAGCAAAGGAATATAATGAATACCAATATAACTATGACAGAGCAAACGTAATTAAAAATGAACTTATTGTAGATAGCGATTGGGATAAGTGCTATTGCAGCAGCATGGATAGAGCAATAATTACTGCAAAAACAATATATCATGGAGAAATAATTTTGACTGATAAATTAGTTGAGATTCCCTCAGCTGCATACCTTGATATAAATATTAAATTACCCTATCATTTTTGGTTTTTCTTAGGAAGGCTAGCATGGGCATTAAATAGTGCTGTACAGCCAGAAAGTAGTAATATTACGAAAAAGAGAATTAGTGAAGTAGTAGATATGGCACTGAAAGACCAAGAAAAAAATGTTCTAATTGTAAGCCATGCTGGGGTTATGTATGAATTGCGTAAAATTTTGTTGTCCAGAGGATTTAAGGGAAAGAAATTTCTTAAAGCTAACAATGGCTCACTTTATGTATATGAAAAAAATATTTAGATATGCGATATAGGCTGTTAGTATTTTAATATTAGCAGCCTTATTGTTGTTTTGAAAAAAGTGTCGCAAAATAGTTGTGCGATTGCACATAGTTTTTAAAACTATGTGTTGTATTTAATTAAAATACGTTATATAATATACTTGTAATAAGAAATGGTAATATTAAGTTTGTTTCAATAAAAAGGAGTACAATTATGTCTGCTTTAAACTTACTTCAAGAATTAAATAAAAAGTGCTGCCAAAGTGAGAGCTTTTTAGGGATTGAAATGGGTACAAATGATAATCACCAGTGGTATGTATATATTGATCTATTTGATACAGAATACGAAACAAAGGATTTTAAATCAGTAGATATACATATTGACAAAGATAATTGGGTTAATTGCATTAAAGAGAATTATGTGTTTAAAGGTTTTGGCGGAGCTCAAAATCTGGAGGATATTTTACATATTTTTTGTAATTGGGCAAATAATTAATATAATATTTTGGAGGTGCGGCTATGAATATAAAAGACAGTTATAATCTTGTTTTCTTTGGAGATTCTATTACGAAAGGGGTTGTTTTTGATAGTGAAAAGTATAAATACTCAACTATAAAAGACAGCTTTACCAATATTGTTGCAAGCAGTATAAAAGGCACCGTTTATAATGCAGGAAAGTTTGGAAGTACTGTTATAAGAGGTGTGAGCAAGATGTATAATGACGTTATGAAAAAAACACCTGATATTGTGGTTATAGAATTTGGCGGCAACGATTGTGATTTTAAATGGGAGGATATTGCACAAAGTCCCGAGACTGAGCATCAACCTAATACTGATATCGGTATTTTTAGTGAAACTCTGTTAGAGATGATAGACACATTAAATGAGGCTAATATAATGCCAGCGCTCATGACTTTACCACCTTTAGATCCTAAAAGATATTTTAAATGGGTTACTAAAGGAGATCCCATAGCCGAGAAAAATGTATTGAGATGGCTTGGTTCCGAGGAAGAAATATATTATTGGCATAACTACTACAATGAAATGGTAGTAGATGTAGCAAATAAGACCAAAACTAATTTAATAGATGTGAGAAGTGCATTTCTAAACTATCCAGATTACAGTCAGCTACTATGCACGGATGGAATACATCCAAATGCTAAAGGACATTCTGTAATTGCTAAAGTTTTTTTGAATTACTTTCAGGACAACTGCAATTTTATATTACAAAAGTAGTAGTTTAATTAATTGATATAAGAGTATTTTCAATTAATGAAAACAGCGGTGAAGTTTTGATTACTTCTACCGCTGCTTTTTTATTCAGTCCAGCTTATAATATATTCAGTATTTTCATTTAATGGTTTTATGGATGGAACACGCTTTATAAAGCTGCCTTCTAAACCCATTTCCTTAGCAGTTAGATCAAAGTGGCATAGAGCAATGCCTATATCTATTCTTTGCATATCAAAACCCAAATTATCAGAATAGCCTTTAGCATGATCTAAATAAAAATGAAATTGCGTATCATCCTTAACTATTCTCCATGGCTGTTTGTTTGAAGCAGAAGGAGCAAGTCTTACCATGTTTAAGGCAGTTTTATAAATCCCAGCTGATTCTTCTGAAAGAGGAGTTTCAAAATTTTTATTAAAAAATATGTCCTCAAAATTTTTTCTATTCTTTGAACCCGCAGCTAACCTCACAAGGGAATCAAAAAAATTCTTATTTTCATTGGGATAACCTATAGGTGATACAGTGGGTAGTAATTCATCACTGTTTAAATTCATAGCTTTTGAAAACTCGCCTTTTTTAAAGGTACCACCAAGCCAGCAAGTACCGAGACCTAGGGAATGAGCATATAATATAAGTTTTTCAAATTCATAACCAAGTTCCTCAAGGTTCATTTCAGCATTTTCTACCGCCGATACTATAAAAGATGAGGCACCTCTAATCATGCCATAGGTACCAAGCTTAATTTGATTATTTTCTAAGAGTATGTTTGAATCTACAAATTTAAAGCGAACTTTAGCACTAAAGGGACCAGATAAGTTTTCCATAAAGGTAATTATATTTTCTTTTAGTTCTTCAGTTAGCATTTTTGGTTTATATGATCTTATGGATATTCTATTCTTTATAACTTCTGTAACAGGTTTTAAAAATAATTGGTTTTCAAATTCTTTCATAGCATTACCCTCTCTATATTTAAGTTATATATATTATTATAAATAAATAATTCTAACTTTACAATTTTAAGGATCACATATAAATAAAAGATTTGCTGGGTGAAATGTGAATTTTCTGAAAATATCATTAATAATTAATGAACCTATGTTGACAAGTAAGCATACTAGAGTATAATAAGGTATATGGAAAGTGATGGAAATAGTCGTGTTTTTCTCTTGCAAAAGCAATTTAGCTTTTGCTATTTTTTTTGTATTAATTTATTATATTTTTAGTGTTTTAATTAAATATATTGAAAAATTAGACGAAAAGTATAAATTATTCATATGATTATGCTAAAATATAGTATAAAATAAAATTGATATTTAAAAAGTAACTTTTGGAGGTCAAGGCTTATGTATCCATTGAAATTTGAAAATTTATACTATGATAAGATTTGGGGTGGAAGAGATTTTAGTCTATTTAGAGATAATCTTCCAGATGGAGATATAGGTGAGAGCTGGGATGTAGCTTGTCATAAAAATGGTACAAGTATTGTAGCTAATGGTGAATTAAAAGGAAAGAGACTGGATAATCTTATAGGGGAAATGGGAGATAGGCTTATAGGAACAAGTTTATCTAAAGAATGGTTTCCTCTTCTAATAAAGCTTATAAATGCTAAAGACAGTTTATCCGTTCAAGTTCATCCAGATGATGAATATGGCAAAAGAGTAGAAGGAGACATGGGGAAAACTGAGGTATGGTATGTAATGGATGCTAAAGAAGGAGCATACCTTGTAGTAGGAACAAAGGATAATGTATCAAAAGAACAGTTCAAGAGAGCTATTGAAAATGGCACTTTAGAAAAATATATGAACAAAGTTTATGTTAAAAAAGGAGAGGTTTACTTTATAAAAAGTGGACTTATTCATGCAATTGGAGAAGGAGTAACTGTTGCAGAAATACAACAAAATAGTGATACTACCTATAGAGTTTATGACTATAATAGAGGAAGAGAGCTTCATATTGAAAAGGCATTGGATGTTGTAGATTTAAACTTAAAGTGCAAAAAGAGTAATGGCTTATGTGTTAAGGAAGATGGTTTTGAGAAGACCTACCTTTGTTTATGCAAGGATTTTTCACTGGAGAGATATGATATAGAAACTGAAGTAAATGAACTAAGTGATAAAGAAAGATTTTATGTTTTCACTTGTGTAGAAGGTAACGGTGAAATAATATGTGATAATAGAATAGAAAAAATAAAAAAGGGAGATAGCGTTCTAATTCCTGCATCTCTTGGAAAATATGTTCTGCGCGGGAATATGTCTCTATTAAAGAGCTATGTGCCTGATATAAATAAGGTAAAGAAGGACATTTTAGCAATAGTTGAAAAATAATTTTAAGGGTATCTCAAGTTTTGGGATATCCTTTTTTAAATAATATATAAATTTATATGTGCTATAAATTTGAAAAATAAAAAGGCGAAGAAAATCTGCGCCTTTTAGGTAGTTATATATAGTTTATTTACATTTTCAGAAGTGTCCTTTATGCCCAAGTTTAATAATATGCGATAAAAATCTTCAGGCTTAAAGGTATCCATATCTATCTTTGAAAGTTCTTTTAATACATCCTGGCATTCATATAGGAAGTCCAGTGAATTGCATTCCGCCTCTAGCTTCATTGAAGGTATACCACAGAAAGTATAAAAGACTATACAAAATTGCTTTTGCTCATCAGTTCGAAATAATCCTATAGAAAACTTTTCGTATGCATTTTCTGGTAAGCTATTGTTCACTACATTTATTTTACTGTATTGGACAAAAGCTCGATCATCTCTATTAAAATTTCTCATGGTAGCTCCTCCTTATCAGTCGGAGCACGGGGTAGCCATTCATGCCGATTGCCATAGGCAGGCTTACCCGTAAAAGTCCATTTAGGACTTTTACCTCCTTAAAATTAAAATAAATTAAAAAGGTGGTAAAGTGGCTTTATGAGGTTTATGTAGTAGAAATAGTATTTACAGCATGTTTACATATTATACCCTACAGCCTGTGGCTATAGTTTCCTATTTTTTTTATTCTTTTGTACTTCCTTAAGCTTTTTCTTTTGTGCTCTTAGTCTGCCTGCTGCAACTAAAATAAAACCTGCACCAGTTAAAGCAAAAAGTGAAGCTAAGAGTTGATTTTTGCCTTGAAAATAAAAGCCTAAACAGGCAAGGATAATACCTATTGAAGTAATATTAAAGGTACTCATTATATAGCTCTCCTTTCATTTATAGTATTCTACAATCTATTATTTTATAGTTATTTATAATACCTGTATTTTAAAAATATCATTAAAATATCACTAAGTAAATAAGTTTTTCATTACTAGGGTATAATTAAGGCACTATTAATAATTAAAATCATTTGATATAATTTTATACGTAGGAGAATAATAGCCAGTTTATTATTAAAAACTGATGCTATCTTAAGATAAGACTTAATAGAAAACGAGGGTTTAAATTATGATAGATCATAACAAAATAAAAGAAGCGGTTAAAATGATAATTGAGGCAGTAGGAGAAGATCCTAAGCGAGAAGGCCTCATAGAAACTCCTGATAGAATAGCAAGGATGTATGAAGAAATATTTTCAGGTATAAATGATAGTGCAGAAAAGCATTTATCTAAAAGTTTTTCAATAGAGAGCAATGATATAGTAATAGAAAAAGATATACCATTTTACTCAATGTGTGAGCATCATTTTCTTCCCTTTTATGGAAAGGTTCATATAGCATATGTACCAAGCGGTAGAGTTGCAGGTTTAAGTAAGCTTGCAAGAACTGTAGAGGTATATGCTAAAAGACCACAACTTCAAGAGAGAATGACTTCAGACATTGCAGATGCACTGAGAAAATATCTTGATGCACAAGGGGTTATGGTAATAATTGAGGCAGAGCATTTGTGCATGAATATGAGAGGAATTAAAAAGCCTGGCAGTAAAACTAAGACTATGACTGTAAGAGGTATATTTGAAGATAATAAAAGCCTTAGGCAAGAAGTACTTCAACTTATTAGAGACTAGGAGACGCAACAATTAATAATTGTTGTGCACCCCAAAGGAATACAGGAGGGTAGTTGTGGATAATAATACAGATAGAATAAATTCAATACTTCATAATGAGCTTTACAATGAATACTTAAAAAAAATTGAATTATATGAAGCAAATAGGATTTACTGCAGACACAATCTTCAGCATTTTTTAGATGTGGCAAGAATTGGCTATATTATAACTTTAGAAAAAAAGCTGAATATAAAGAAGGATATAATATATGCTGCAGCTCTTCTTCATGACATTGGAAGATGGAAACAGTATGAGAATGGAACTCCACATAATATTGCCAGTGCAGAACAGTCATTAGAAATTCTTAAGGCTGCTGGATACAATGATAATGAAATAGATGAAATAACAAAGGCAATTGAAGGACATAGAGGTTTAAATTGCAGTGAAAATAAATTAGAAAATATTATTTCCGTTAGTGATAAAAAATCTCGAAGTTGTTTTTATTGTGCAGCAAGGGAAAGCTGTAATTGGACTGAAGAAAAAAGAAACTATGATATTGAGTATTAAGGAGGGTGAAGGTATGAGAAAGACAATAAAAGTAGGCTGCAAAGACTTTGAACTTGGAAAAAGAACTTATATTATGGGAATACTTAATGTTACACCTGATTCTTTCTCCGATGGAGGAGAATATGATAATACTATGCTGGCTGTGAAACATGCTAAAGAAATGGTTGAACAGGGTGCAGACATCATAGATATTGGAGGAGAATCAACAAGACCAAATCACATTCCAGTTGATGAAAAGGAAGAAATAAGTAGGGTAATTCCTGTTATAAGGGCTTTAGTGAAGGAGATTGATGTTCCTATTTCTATAGATACATATAAAGCTAATGTAGCTGAAGCAGCTATACTTGAGGGTGCATCGCTTATTAATGATGTATGGGGGTTCAAGAAGGATCCTAGAATGGCAGAAGTAGCTGCTAAATATGGTACTGCATGCTGTTTAATGCACAATAGAGAAAACAATGTTTACAATGACCTAATGGAGGATATTTTAATAGATTTAAAGGAAAGTATAGAAATTGCATTAAAGGCAGGAGTTGGTCCTGAAAAAATTATTGTAGATCCAGGTATTGGATTTGCCAAGGATTACAATCAAAATCTTGTAGTTATGAATAAATTAGAGGAATTGAGTACCCTAGGATATCCTGTGCTTCTTGCAACCTCTAAAAAGTCAATGATTGGAAATACATTAAATCTTCCTCCTAAGGATAGAGTTGAAGGTACTATAGCTACTACAGTTATAGGAATTATGAAAAATTGTGATTTTGTAAGAGTTCATGATGTGGTTGAAAACAAACGAGCATGTATGATGACCGATGCCATTGTAAGAAAATAAATTAAGGCTGGTGAGCTTATGGACAAGATATATATAAAAGATTTAGAGATATATGCTTTTCACGGTGTTAATGAAGAAGAAAAGAATATGGGACAAAGATTTTTGATTTCTATAGATTTATTCCTAAATTTAAGAGAGGCCGGACAAACTGATAACTTGGATGCTACGGTAAATTATGCAGAGTTATGTCATGCAGTAGAAAAAGAATTTAAAAAAGAAAAATATGATTTGATTGAAAAATCAGCTGAAGCTTTAGCAAACTATATTTTACTTAACTACTCTATGGTTGAAGGAGTTAAAGTATTAGTAAAGAAGCCTTGGGCCCCTATTGGTAAGCCCGTAGATTATGCAGCTGTAGAAGTTGAAAGGTTCTGGCATAAGGCATATATAGGACTTGGTTCTAATATGGGGGATAAAGAAGATAACCTTAAAAAGGCTTTAGAGTATATGAATAATGATAAATGTACAGTGAAAAAAGTATCATCAATGTACGGTACAAAACCTGTTGGTTATTTGGAACAGGATGATTTTTTAAATTGTGCTGCAGAAATAAGAACACTACTAACACCGGAAGAATTGGTTAGATTTATGCTAAGTATAGAGAAAGACTTAAAAAGGGAAAGAGTCATTAGGTGGGGACCAAGAACTATTGATTTGGATGTGCTGCTCTATGAGGATAAAATAACTGCCTCTGAAGAAATTATTATACCTCATCCAAGAATGCATGAGAGGCTATTTGTATTAAAACCATTATGTGATATTGCACCCTATGTAATGCATCCTATTCTTAACAGGAGAATTATAGATTTAGAACAAGAGTTATCTAAAACTCAAAAACTATAGCATTAAAGAGCTAGAATTAAGTGAAGTTAATTCTAGCTCTTTTTATATAAAAGTTTATAATGCTCAATATTAAGTTTGAAGGAACAAAGCTATTATAAATTTAATATTAACTCTGCTCCAAACAGCTACCAAGATAGATTTAAAGTATATTTGTTATCTAAGTTTTCAAGTTCAGCTTTAAAGCCCTTTAAGGACATTAATTCTTTTATCCTTATATAAACCTCTTCGTTTAAAACCCAATCCATGGGAAGAATATAGGAAATTGAATGAAGACCAGATTTTGATGCGGCTTCGATGAATTCATATACCTTCTTAGTTTGATTATTGATTTTTTCAACAATATCTTCAAAGACAGCAAAAGCTTCGGTAGTTGCTTCTTTTGAAGGAATACAGTCAAAGGACTCATAATTGCTCAATTTAAAAATTATATTATTAAAGCTTAGTTTTTCTCTATACTGTTCTTCTATGTCGTATAAATATCTTTCTTCAATAATGTTTTTTGTATACATATTTGGAACTATAACAACAATGTTATTATTTTCAAATATAGAATTTTCAAAGCAGGATAACCAGGCTCTGTATACTACTTCGTTATTTTCCTCTTTCAAAATACTATTTATCTCTTGGTTAATTAGATTAAAATCTAACATGGTATACATACCCCCTTGCAAAATAAGATTTAATTAGTTCAGTTTAGCTTAAGATTTCAATATATAATGAATTATGCAGGAAATAAAATTGCATAATTCATTATGTTTATTATAAACTGTTTGTGTGCTGTGAGTCAATAGTAAAATTGAAGCAATTTATATATTATATTGCATTTGTATTTAGTATGTGCATATGTTTGAAAAATATTAATAAATTTAATAATATTTATAAAATTGAAAATCCTATATATTATATTACTTTAATACTTTACTAAAGATGCTTATATCACTAAAATTTAATAATTGTAATTGTAAATTTGTTAAACAATGATACTTAGGAGGAAAAAGACGTGAACTTATTTAGAAAAAGAACTACTGAAGATTTTAAACGGGCTGCCTCAGAAAGTCACTTGATGAAAAAACTCAGTGCTTTTGACTTAGCGGCACTTGGAATTGGGTCTGTTGTAGGAACCGGAATATTCGTTGCAACAGGCCAAGGATCACAACTTGCAGGTCCAGCAGTAACTATTTCATTTATTGTTGCAGCTATAACAAGTGCATTATGCGCATTGACATATTCAGAACTTGCTACTATGTTCCCAGTGGCAGGAAGCACTTATTCATATTCCTATGTTGCATTTGGTGAAATTATTGCTTGGATTATTGGATGGGATTTAATTCTTGAATATCTTGTGTCAGCTGCGGCAGTTGCATCGGGGTGGTCAGGTACTTTAGTGGGAATATTGAAGAACTATGGTATAAGTATCCCCACAGCGATAACTAGTGCACCTACAGCTGGAGGAATTATAGATTTACCTGCAGTTCTAATTACAGCATTAATAACTTGGATATTATATTTAGGAGTTTCTGAAAGTGCTAAAATAAATAATATAATTGTTGGAGTAAAAATATTTGTTATTCTTGTATTTATATTTTTAGGGATTACACATATTGATACTGCAAATTATCATCCTTTTGCTCCGTTTGGGATAAATGGAATAATGTCAGGAGCTGCCATCATTTTTTTTGCATTCATAGGCTTTGATGCAGTATCTACTGCGGCAGAAGAAACTGAAAACCCTAAAAAGGATGTGCCGCTCGGACTTGCAATTTGTTTAGGTGTAGTAATAATAATGTATATAGCAGTATCTCTAGTGTTGACAGGAATAGTACCTTTTAAATCTATAAATGTAAATGATGCTCTTCCAGGTGCACTTTCTCACATAGGAATTAGCTGGGGCTCTGCATTAGTTGGTGTGGGTGCAGTAGTTGGGATGATATCAACTCTACTTGTTACTCTATATGGTCAAGTTAGAATATTTATGGTAATGGCAAGAGATGGGCTGCTTCCTAAGGTTTTTGCAGAGGTAAATAAAAAATATAGCACACCCGGTCTATGTACTATTATTACTGGAATTGTTACAGCTGTAATGGCTGGATTGCTGCCTCTTAGTGTAATAATGGAGCTATGCAATATAGGTACATTGTTTGCATTTATTCTAGTATCTGCTGGTGTAGTTGTACTTAGAAGGACAATGCCCAATGTTGAGAGAAAGTTTAAGTGCCCAGGAGTTCCATATACACCTGCACTTACAGTAGTATTTTGTTTATATCTAATGGCAAGCCTGCTCTTAGTTACTTGGATTAGATTTGGAGTTTGGATGCTTATTGGATTTGCGATTTATTTTGCTTATGGTTTTAAACACAGTACAATAAATGATGAAACACATAATTTCATTAAGTAATATCATCAAATATGTAAATATATAAAAAGAGGCAGATAATATCTGCCTCAATGTTTTATGAAAAATTATTTTTTTGAAACCTTTTCTTTGCTTTTGATAAAGCTTTTTTTAGAAGGTCTGCTGCTGGAAGGCTTACTGTTATGGCGTTTAATATTTGATGAGCTTCCAGTATAAGTATCAACTAATGAACCCTTGTGCAGTTCTTTTAGTTCTATTTGTATTTTCAAGTCCTTTTCAAATTTTTTTATTTGATTTAACTCTTTCACTGTCACAATGGAAATAGCTGTTCCACTCATATTAGCTCTACCAGTTCTTCCAACCCTATGAATATATTCTTTTGAGTCTAAAGGCAAATCAAGGTTTATTATATGTGTGACATCCTTCACGTCCAACCCTCTAGCTGCTAAATCAGAAGCTACTAGGATTTGGATGTTTCCATTTCTAAAGGCTTCTAATGCCTTTTTTCTTTCTTCCTTTGGTGCACTGCCATATATGCCATAGACCTTAATTTGATGATACTGAAGCTTTAAAGTTGTAAGTTCTATTTCCTCACCCTTATTTAAAAATACTATTGCTTTTTTCGGTTTTTCAGCAGCTAAAAGCTTACGAAGTACTTCAATTTTGTCCCTTTGCTCTGCAGTTATATAAAGATGCTTTATGTTTGGATTTACTTGTAAATTTTCCTCTATCTTTACAAGTTCAGGTTCTTTCATTAGACTTTTTGCAATCTTAAAGGTAGTTTCATTTATAGTAGCAGAAAAGACCATTAGCTGCCTATCTCTTAAAGTGGTTTTAATAACATCCTTAATAACAGAAAGGTTGTTTTCATCAAGTAGCCTGTCGCCCTCATCTATAACAATGGTTTTAATAGTGTGGGCAGCTATTTTTCTATTTTTTATTAATTCTAAAATCCTGCCAGGGGAACCAACTATTATGTGTGGTTTTTCTTTTAACTTTTCTATTTGTCTTTTAACATTTACTTCTCCAATAATAGTAGTAGAGGTAACAGCCTTGCCTGAATTTTTAGAAAGCAGCTTTATTTCATTATCTATTTGCATGACTAGCTCGTGGGTAGGAGCAAGAATGATGGATTGCATTTCTCTTTTTTCTTCAGCTATCCTTTGGAAAATAGGTAATAAATAAGCTAAGGTTTTTCCACTTCCGGTTTGAGATTGACCAATAATATCCCTATTTTCTAGGGCAAGTGGTATTGTTTTAGTTTGAATTTCAGTAGGTATAGTTATATTTTCTTTTTTTAATGCTTCTACCAAGCTATCATTTAATCCAAGTTCTTGAAATAAAGTAGTCATATGTATCTCCTTATAACAAATTTAAATTATTATACTTATATATTATCATTGAAAACTTCTATAATTCTATCTTTAGTGTGTGATTTTGTCAAATAAATTATAAGTTAGAAGCTTAGATAGAAAGAGGTAGGATATTTATCCTACCTCTAAAATTAACAAATCACATCTTTCTTGTTTAGGCTATAAATTATTGGTATAGCTACCAGACTGCAAATAATACTAATTCCTAAAAGTTTAAGAATGACTAGATAAGAGTTTGTAATAGAAATATTTGAAGCAAAGTTAACTAATAGTATACAAGAGAATATCATTAATGGAATGCTTCGTATAACTGTGGCAAAGAAAGAGTATACTATAGCAAACATTGTATTCGTAATGGAACAAATAACTATAATAGGAAGCAACGTTAGCATTAAATCATGATTAAAGGTTCCAGTTAACACTGGATGAAAAGTATTCATTGTAAAGACAATTCCTATATAGAAAACGGAGCCAATGATAGTAAGTAAAATTGAGTAAAATAAAAGTACAAAGATTTTTGAAAAGTATATTTTTGTTCTGCTTATTGGGTAGTTAAACATAACATTTATAGTCTTATTATTATATTCATCGAGAAACATATCACCTACTAAAACACATAGGTATATATTTGAAATTAAATTAGCTAAGGAAATAGTTAGACCAGTAATATCTGTCCAGCTTGGTACTTTATTATCATAGAACATTATAGGTATCAAGCTTGCTGAAGATAATATAAAGGTTATAAAAATGCCAAGTAGCTTATTTCTTCTTTTCAACTTCATGAACTCTATTTTTATTAAATTATGCATTTTTATTACCTCCTATTAATGTTATAAAATAGTCTTCTAAGCTGTCCTTTTTAATATTGATAGATTCTATTTCAACATTATTTTGTGATAGAATTAAATTTATTTTGCTGCTTTCATTTAATCTTTCATATATTTTAATCTTATTGAAATCATCCACTATGAAATTGTTTATGCCAAGCTTTTCAGTAAGCAAGAAAGTAGCTTTTTTCACATCGTTTGTAATGATTTCGATTGAATGTCTATTTTTTTGTTGAATAGTATTATAATCCAACTCTTCTATCATTGTTCCGTGATGGATTATACCTATTCTGTCTGCAAGCTGCTCTATTTCACTTAAAATATGGCTAGATATTAAAATTGTCATACCATAATTTTTGGAAAGATTTATTAAAAGTTCCCTTATATCTTTAATTCCTAAAGGGTCAAGTCCGTTTATAGGCTCATCAAGAATTAATAGTTCAGGCTTTGTGAGAAGTGCCCTTGCAATACCAAGTCGCTGCTTCATTCCTAGAGAAAATTGCTTAACAAGTTTTTTTTCATAGTTTTTTAATTTAACCATTTCTATGGCTTCTACTATACAATTTTTATCTTCATAACCCATTAGAGCTTTGTGAATCTGAAGATTTTCCACTGCAGTTAGCTTTTCATAGAAAGATGGATACTCAATTATACTTCCAATTCTTTTTAAGATTTCAAAATTATCATTTGTTACTGGTTCGTCGAAAACTTCAATTGAACCAGATGTAGGTTTTAGTAAGTTTGTTATTAACTTTAAAGTTGTTGTTTTTCCTGAACCGTTCTCACCTAAAAAACCATAAATTTCACCTTTTTTAATATTCATATTAAGGTCGTTTATAATTTCAGTGTTCTTTATCTTTTTGTTAAGATTAAATGTTCGCAGTACATATGACATAATATCCTCCTTGTATTCCTTATGGATGCACAACAATAAAGGATTGCTGCGTTTCCAAATTATAATATATTAATTGATAAACAAGCTTTAATCTTGCTTACAATTATATTATAGGAATAACTTCTTTAAAATTTATAAAACAAACCTTACAAAATTCTTAAATAGAGCTCGTGAATCTAAATTATTTATTGAGTAAGCTAAGTTAGATATGTTTTTTTAGATAAAACTTAAAGGTTGTTTTTTTATAAGGTATGCTTTCAATGGTTATTTCCCCTTGCATTTTATGAATTAGAGTTTGAACTATAGTTAGACCTAGTCCACTACCTTGATAGTTTTTGTTTCTTGAATCTTCTAGGGTATAAAGTCTTTCAAAGACTTTTTTATATTCTGTATCAGCAATACCTTTCCCTCTATCCCATTGCTCAATCCATACGAGATTATCTTTTTCATATAGTTTTATACCAATTACCTTGCCTTCAAAGCCATACTTTATAGAATTAGTTATAAGATTGTTTAAGATTCTCTTTAGGGCTTTTATATTTCCAAAGCAGTATACGTCGTTTTCAGGAATATGAATATCCATTGCAATTTCTTTTGATTCTAATGTGTCATAAAAGCCAAGTATTGTTTCCTTAAGCACTTCAGAGGCATTTATTTGTTCAAGCTCTATATATTCATCACCAGACTCAAGTTTAGTTAATGAAAAAAATTCATTTATAAGAGAACTTACTTCATAGATTTTTGCTTCAAGCTTATTAAGGTACATCTTCTTTTCATCATCACTAATTGAAGTATTTATATTAAGCTGCTCTATGTAGCCAAGCATTACAGTTAGTGGGGTTCTTAAATCATGAGAAATATTAGATAACATTTTTTTCATTGCTTCATTTGATTCAGCTTCACTAACTTTAAGATTGTTAAAGCTGGTTAAAAACTCATTTATTGATAAGCAGAGGGATTTTATTCTTTTATCATAAGTACTAAGTCTTATTCTACCCTGAGCGTTTTCAGTGGAAATTTGATTTAAAATATTGATAATATAGTTCATATCCTTATTTTTTTTATTAATTTTTAAGTGAGAATATACTATATAAAGTAGAAGCACACCAATTATTATTAATAATAACCATGTCATGCTATATGTCTCCTAACTTATAGCCTATTCCCCAAATTGTTTTTATATATTTTGGGTCAGAGGGATCATTTTCTATTTTTTCTCTTAATCTTCTTATATGAACCATAACTGTATTTTCATCCTTAATAAAATCATCTTCCCAAACTCTAGAGAAAATTTGAGCTTTAGTAAATACTTTTTTAGGATTTTCAAAAAATAATTTTAAAATTTCAAACTCTTTAGCAGTTAAATTAATAGGCTCATCATCTTTAAATAATTGATAAGTATCAAAATTTAATGTGAAAGGGCCTAAAGTAATAAAATCAGATTTTGAATCTTCATTTATAGTATAATAATTTACTCTTCTTAGAGCTGCTTGTACTCTTGCAGTGAGTTCTAATAGAGAAAATGGCTTAGTAATATAGTCATCCGCTCCAAGTTCTAGTCCTAAGATTTTATCAAATTCGGAATCTTTTGCAGAAATTATTAATATTGGTATTGAACTATGTTCCCTTATTTTTCGCAGCACTTCTTTACCAGGTAATTTTGGAAGCATAAGATCCAATAGAATTAAATCAAATTTGTTTTTAAAAAATAAGTTTAAGGCCTCTTCGCCATCATTTGCTGTTAGCACATGCAAACCTTCGCTATTCAAGTGGTGTTCTACTAATTCAGCTATTTCCAAGTTATCTTCTATCAATAATAAATTATTAATGCTAATCCCCCCTAAAATTAGGTTATTTGTAGATAAAGTATATTGTGGAAACATAAGTATCCATTGGAGATAATTATATCATATGTGCTTTTATTAGGAAATTAACTGTATAAAAAAAATAGTGTCTCATAAAACAGACACTATCACAGGGCAGCTAGTAATGATATTTAGATATTACCATTATCCTTTAGTAGCCAATACCAAGTATTCGGTCCAACAACACCATCTTTGGATAGACCATTGATATTTTCTTGGAATTTAACAATGGCTTTATAGGTTCCAAGACCAAACTTTCCATCACAAACTAATCCAGCATTCATTTGATGATTTAGGGATTTTTGCACTTCTAGTACTCTAGTATAATCGTTGGTACAACCATAGCCAACCCAATTAGATGGGTCTGAAGTGTCAAAATTTAAAGTTTGTTCTTTTGGTTTGGGAATGATAATGTTATCAGGCTGACTTGAGCAATCAGCAACAGTTACAGCACTGCTTGTCCTATCAACATATTTATCATAAAAATTCATAAGTGACTGTAGATTAGAAAATGTTGATACAGTGATACTGACAACAGCGCCTACAAGTATTTCAAAAATTTTTGTTTTTGTGAATTCTTTTGGCGGCAATGAACTTGGTATTAATGATTTAGTAGAAGTAATTGTCTCGTTTTTTGTAATTGGCTGGATTTTAACTTTACTTTTTAATGGTAAATAAGATTTAGTCTTAAGCACAGGTGCTTTTGCCGAGCTTAATGGAGTTCTTACTACAAAAGCCTTTGATTTAGCTTTTATTTGTAACATAAAAACCTCCTAATAATAACTAGCTGCCCCATGTTCTATTAATAATTATATATGTATAAAAATGATATTTTATGCATTAAAGTAAAAAAAATAAATTACCTTTAATACTTATATTCTATGACAATGTGTGGAAAAAGTCCAATAAAATTATATAATGTAATTTTATTTTATTTACTTATCTATATCGTGAAATATGATGTTTAGTATGTATATGTATTTTAATGCAAACGTAAAATTTATCTACTTTTTAGTAAAGTAATTATTAAATTTAATTCTTCCTTTTATATGGGGGTATGATATATTATTAGAATAACAATATTATTGAAATTAATGATTTTCATATTGCTAGTTTTAGCTAAATAAAGATTTTGACAGGAGTCATTTTATGAGATGCAGAACATTAATCAATTTACTAAGTAAATACAATGATCATAATATAATAGCAGCATTGAAATACAATCCTAAAACCATAGTTTTTATAAGATATAAATCGCAACAGAATAAAAATATATTTATGGAAGTTAAAAAAGTTATACAAAAGCAGCTGCCAGGAACTGAGATAATAGATAGGGTAATCAGTGCAGGTAACCCGCAAAAGCTAGAAGATATAATTAAGGAATATGCTGATAAAGATACCATAATTAATCTTTCTGGAGGAAGCAAAATTAGCAGTATTATTGCATATAAAGTGGCTATAGAAAAAAATATTGTATCTGTAGTTGTTGACCTTAAAGGAAAGGGATTTTATAAAATTCAAGGAAAGAGTATAGAGCTTCAAAGAGAACCATTTACAGAGCTTAAGGTTGATGAAATTATATCAACATCTGGAGCTGCAATAGTGGAACATTCCACTGACTACTATCATAGTGATGAATGTGTAGAACTATTAAATTACGTTATGAATAATTTTGAACAATGGAAAATTGTAAAGGACATATTAAGAGATAAAGACATTGTTTCAATAGATAAAGATGAACCATTGAAGGTCTCCTTAGATCTAAGGCATATAAATAAAGCTAATAGTAGTGAGCTTAAGGATTTTATTGGAGGTATGAATATTAGGGGATTTATAATAAAGTGTACATTTTTTTCTGAAAGAGTAGATTTCGGTTTTAGAGATATAGGTATAAAACGATTTATTTTAACTTCAGGAATTTGGCTTGAGGCGCTAACATATAAATTAGTAGATAATATTGAAGAAGTGGACGATATAAAAAGTGGGGTACTTTTTGAATGGGATAGAGACCTGAAACATGTGAGGAATGAAGTCGACGTAGTAGCAGCAGTTGATTCTACACTTATGTGTATTTCCTGTAAGGATACTGAAAAATATGATGTAGAAGAGTTAAACGAACTTCAAGTATATTCTGAAAAGCTTGGGGGAGAAGATGTAAAGAAAATACTTGTAGCTTCTAGAGAGCCGCTGAGACAGGAGCTTGTAATGGAACGTGCGGAAGAAATGAATATCAATGTTATTATTTTTAATGGGGATGTTAAGCTTTTTCAAAGCAGGCTTAGAGATATAGTGCTTAAATAGTTTAACAATATTAAAGGGGGGTATTTATGGAAAACAGAAGAAAACGTTTTGGGGACAGATATGATGGACGACTTTTAAGAACAATTGACCCGTTTGGCAAAATAATACCTTACATTATGAAAAGCAGGGTGGATTCTCAAACTTATTTTGATGACAAAATTTATTTTGACAATATTGATGAGTTCTTAAAGGAAAAGAGAAAACTTGGTATAAGGGATATTAAATTTCTTCACATAATAATAGCAGCCATGGTAAGAACAATATCACAAAAACCCAGAATAAATAGATTTGTGGCAGGACAAAAAATCTTTGCAAGAAATGAAATTTTAATTTCACTTGCATTAAAAAAGGAATTAACGGAGGATGGTGTGGAGACTACCATCAAACTTAATTTTAGCCCCTATGACACTTTACAAACAGTAGTGGAAAAAGTAAATAAGGCTATAGAGGAGAATAAAAAAGAGCAAAATAGCAATGAAACTGATAAAACTGCAAAACTAATAATGCTTTGCCCTGGATTTGTTGTAAAGTTCATTGTATGGTTTTTAACTAAACTTGATTATTATGGATATATGCCAAAGGTAATAAATAAGGTTAGTCCCTTTCATACCAGTGTATTCATTACTGATTTAGGTTCTTTAGGGATTCAGCCAGTTTATCATCACATATATGAATTTGGGACAACTTCTGTGTTTATAGCCTTTGGAGCAAAACAAAAACAAGCACTATTTGATGAAAATAATAACTTAGTTAACAAAAAATATGTAAGTGTTAAAGTGGTTTCTGATGAGAGAATTGTAGATGGATACTATTATGCTTCTGCTTTCAAGCTTTTCAAGAGACTTATTGAAAACCCAAAAAGACTAGAGATTGGCCCAGAAAGAGTTATAGAAGATATAGAATAGTTTATCTTAAGATATTTTATAAATAAATTAATTTACATAATATTAACCTTTATCTATATTCCTTTAACCTTTTTTTTATTATACTAGTATAGGATGAATTTAATAATAGAGGGTGATAGCATGAGAAAGATTGATATTAAAAAAATTATAGCGGACTATTTTTTTGTATTAGCTGGATGTATATTAGTAGCATTTGCAATTTCATCAATTTTAAAGCCTAGTGGTTTAGTAACAGGTGGAATTACCGGAATTTCTATCATATTTGAAAAGCTTACAGGTATTAAGTATACATATATATATTATGTGTTATCTTTATTAGTGCTGTTAACAGCTTTTATAACTATGGGAAAAAGAGAAGGGTTTAAAATAATAACTCTATCAGTTTTATTTCCTTTAATACTGATAATATTTGAAAATCTAAATATTAGTTTTATAAAAAATGATATGATGCTTTCCTCAGTTTATTTCGGAATAGTATGTGGTATAGGAACAGGTCTTATGCTTAAAAGAGGATTTTCATCAGGTGGAACAGACACAATTGCTAAAATTCTTCATAAAAAGATATTTACTTTTGTGGGGTTAAGTGAAATTTTACTTTGTATTGATGCTACAATTATTGCAACATCTGCTATTGTGTACAACTTAAATGTTGCGCTATACGCAATTATATCCCAAATTATATCTATGAAATTAATTGACTTAGTAATGTTCGGATTTGATTCGAAGAAGGTTAAGATTGAGATTATAAGTGATAAGCATGAAGAGATTACACAGTATATTTTGCACCAAATTGTAAGGGGTGTAACTAGTTGTGAAATAAGGGGAGGGTATATGAATGCTACAAGGCTTAAGCTTCAGACTATATGTTCTCCAAGAGAGGCTATGCTTATAAAAAGATTTATATCTGACACTGATTCCGATGCATTTGTTAATGTAGTACCTGTAATATCGGTTTGGGGTAAGGGAATAGGTTTTGATAGCCTTGTTGAAGAAAAGTAATTAATTGAGTCAATGCATTTTTATAAATGTATTGACTCTTTTTTATAATATAAAATCAAATATACATTTAAAAAAATAATAATTATATGCTATAATATACTCAGATGGAAATATGTATTGCAGAGGTAAGTTATGAACAAATTAGAAGAAATATTGGTAGAAAATCCAGTAGTAGCAGCTATAAGAAATGAAGATGATTTGAAAAAATGCATTAATAGTGATTCACAAGTTGTTTTTGTATTATATGGTGATATAATAAATATAAAAAGTATATGTGAAAAGTTAAGAAATGCTAACAAATTGGTTTTTATACATATGGATATGATTGAAGGCTTAAAAGGTGATTATGCTGGTTTGCAATTTATAAAGAGATATGCTGAACCTTATGGCATAATAACTACTAAGGTTACAAACATTAAACACGCAAAGCAGCTTGGACTTGGAACTATACAAAGGGTATTTATTATTGATTCTCTTTCATTAGACTCTGGTATAAGAAATATTAAAGAAGTGATGCCAGATGCAGTAGAAGTTATGCCTGGTGTTGCTAGTAAAATAATAAATATGCTTCAAAGTAAGGTTCATGTACCTGTAATAGCAGGAGGGCTTATTGAAAGTAAAAAGGATGTTTTGGAGTCTTTAGCTAGCGGAGCAGTTGCTATTTCTACAAGTACCGCTGAACTATGGAATATATAAAATTAACACTTGATAATTATTTTATTACGACAGAGAAATGAGAGTCGTGTAGATAGGGAGTTATCTTTATTTTGCACGACTTTTTTATTTTAATAAATTAAACGTTTTCAAATAACAAGGGGGTAATATTGTGGCAAAGTATGTAATGGCGCTTGACCAAGGTACAACAAGTTCAAGATGTATATTATTTAATGAAAAAGGTTTAATTGAAAGCTGTGCTCAAAAGGAGTTTACTCAAATTTACCCTAAGGCGGGATGGGTAGAGCATGATGCAATGGAAATATGGTCTACTCAAATCAGTGTGGCTTATGAAGCCATGGCTAAATTAAATTTGGGTGCTAATGATATAGCAGCAATTGGAATAACTAATCAAAGAGAAACTACAGTAGTATGGGATAAGAGAACAGGAATGCCAATTCATAATGCTATTGTATGGCAATGTAGAAGAACTGCAGAAAAGTGTGACGAATTGAAGGCAAAGGGATTTGAAAGCACTATAAGAAAGAAGACAGGACTTATTTTAGATGCATATTTTTCAGCTACTAAAATACAGTGGATTCTTGATAATGTACCTGGTGCTAGAGAAGAAGCTGAAAAGGGAAATTTACTTTTTGGAAATATTGATACTTGGTTAATCTGGAAACTGACAAATGGAAAGGTACATGTAACAGATTATTCCAATGCTTCGAGAACTATGCTTTTTAATATCCATGAATTAAAATGGGATAAGGAAATATTAGAGGAACTTAATATTCCTATTAGCATGCTTCCAGAGGTTAAACCATCAAGCTATATATATGGATATACTGATGCTAATCTACTAGGGGGAGAAATTCCTATAGCAGGAGCCGCAGGTGATCAGCAGGCAGCCTTATTTGGACAAATGTGTTTTAGGGAAGGAACAGCTAAAAGCACCTATGGAACAGGATGCTTTATGCTTATGAATACAGGAAAGAAGGCTATTGATTCGAAACATGGACTACTTACAACTATTGCATGGGGAATTGATGGCAAGGTAGAGTATGCTTTAGAAGGAAGTGTATTTGTTGCTGGAGCAGCAATTCAGTGGTTAAGGGATGAACTTAGAATGATTAAAAGTGCAGCGGATACAGAAGAATATGCTAATGCAGTTGAAGATACAAATGGGGTTTATATGGTACCTGCTTTTGTTGGACTAGGAGCACCTTATTGGGATCCATATGCAAGGGGCACAATTGTTGGTCTTACTCGAGGTGCCAAGAAGGAACATTTTATTAGAGCTGTACTAGAATCACTAGCTTATCAAGCATATGATGTTCTAAAAGCTATGGAAGAAGATTCTAATATTAATCTGGTATCTTTAAAGGTAGATGGAGGAGCATGTGCTAATAATTTTCTTATGCAATTTCAATCTGATGTGCTCGGAGTTAAAGTTGACAGGCCTGAAGTAATTGAAACTACAGCACTTGGTGCAGCATATCTAGCTGGTCTTGCAGTAGGCTACTGGAAGGATAGAGAGGAAATAGCTAGAAATTGGTCCATTTCTAGAATCTTTGCTCCGGAAATTGGAGAAGAGAAAAGAAATGAGCTATTAATTGGATGGCACGAGGCAGTCAATAGAGCTTCTGGATGGGTAAAATAAAATATATAAATATATATTTTTAACATTGTAATGTGGTAAACAACATGATATAATGAAATTGGCAAAGATAAGAGAGCCATTATTTTAGGTAAACCCTATAATAATGGCCCTTTTTTTGTACTTTTTTATTGTAATCAATGGTGGATTTGCAAAATAATTGCGGATATCATAGCTAAGTACTATGATTACTGCTTAGGAAAACAGGGGGTAATGGTATGTATGATGTTTTAATAATTGGAGCAGGTGTTATTGGATGTTCTATTGCCAGAGAGTTATCTAGATACGATATGAAAATTGGTGTTGTTGAAAAGGATTTAGATGTAGCTTGCGGTACAACTAAGGCTAATAGTGCTATAGTTCATGCCGGATTTGATGCCATTCCAGATAGCTTGAAGGGAAAGCTTAACGCTAAGGGAAATTCCATGTTTGACAAGCTATCTAAAGAGATTGATTTTCCATTTAAAAGAATAGGTGCATTGGTCCTTTGCTTTAATGAAGAGGATATATACAAACTGGAAGCTTTAAAAACCCAAGGAGAGAAAAACGGTGTTCCAGGTTTAAAAATATTGAATAATGATGAAATAAAAGCGCTTGAACACAATATAAGCGACGAAGCTGTTGCTGCACTATACGCACCAAGTAGCGGCATAGTATGCCCATATGAAATGACCGTAGCTTTGGCTGAAAACGCTTGTGAAAATGGAGCTGAATTTAAGTTTAATACTGAAGTTATAAGTATAGAAAAAAGTGAAGATGGATATATAGTTAAAACTAATAAAGGAAATCTCCAAACTAAAATTATTATCAATGCAGCTGGAGTATTTGCGGATAACATTAATAATATGGTCAGCAACAGCAGTATCAACATAACAGCAAGAAAAGGAGAATACTGCCTATTTGATAAAGAAGCAGGAAGTATTACTTCAAGGACAATATTCCAACTTCCAACTGCTATGGGTAAAGGAGTACTAGTAACTCCAACTGTAGATGGAAATTTACTTGTTGGTCCTAATGCTGTTGATATAGAAAATAAGGCTGATGTAACTACTTCAAGAGAGGGCTTAAACGAGGTCTTGAGTAAAGCTAAAAAGAGTATAGGAAGTCTCCCTATGAATAAAATTATTACGTCCTTCTCCGGGAATAGAGCACATTCATCTTTAGATGATTTTATTATAGGTGAAGCTAAGGATGCAGAAAACTTTATTAATGCAGCGGGAATTGAATCGCCAGGATTATCTAGTGCACCTGCTATTGCTGAGATGGTAAGAGATATAGTTGTAAGCAAGTTTCAGCCAAAGGAAAATCATAAATTTAATCCTATAAGAAGGGGAATTCCAAAGTTTAGAGAGCTTGACAATGAAGAGAGAAATGAACTCATAAAGCAAAGACCCGAATATGGCAAAATAGTATGCAGATGTGAAACTGTAACTGAGGGAGAAATAATCGATGCAATAAATGGACCTTTAGGTGCAAGGGATTTGGACGGTGTAAAAAGGAGAACTAGGGCAGGTATGGGAAGATGTCAATCAGGTTTCTGCTCTACTAGAATAATGGAGATATTAGCTAATGAACTTAATATTCCACTTACTGAAGTTACTAAGTATGGCGGAGACTCAAAAATACTAGTTGGAACCAATAAAGATAGCATTTAATGGGGGGATATATATGAAGGAATTTGATATTGTAGTTATAGGCGGAGGTCCTGCTGGTCTTGCAGCAGCTATTGCAGCAAAGGAAAAGGGAATAGATAGCATACTTGTTATCGAAAGAGAACATCAACTTGGCGGAATTTTAAATCAATGCATTCATAATGGTTTTGGACTTCATACTTTTAAGGAAGAACTAACAGGTCCAGAGTATGCACATAAATTTATAGAAAAGCTAATAAATCTTGATATATCGTATAAATTAAATACTATGGTTTTAAATATAAGTAAAGATAAAGTGATAACAGCTGTAAATCAAGAAGATGGGGTTATCGAAATAAAGGCTAAGGCAGTTATTCTATCTATGGGCTGTAGAGAAAGACCAAGAGGAGCTATTAATATACCAGGCAGCAGATGCGCTGGCGTATTTTCAGCTGGTACAGCTCAGAAGCTTGTAAATGTAAAAGGATACTTACCTGGCAGAGAAGTAGTTATTCTAGGTTCAGGAGATATAGGTCTTATAATGGCAAGAAGAATGACTCTTGAAGGCTGCAAGGTTAAGGCTGTTGTTGAGTTAATGCCATATTCCGGTGGCCTTAAGAGAAACATTGTACAATGTCTTCAGGACTATAACATTCCACTAAAACTAAGCCACACTGTAACAAATATCAAAGGCAAGGATAGAGTAGAAGGAGTAACAATTGCTGAAGTAGATGAAAATAGAAATCCTATAAAAGGTACTGAAGAATTTATAGAATGCGATACACTGCTTCTATCTGTTGGCCTTATACCAGAAAATGAACTTTCAAAGAGCATGGGAGTTGAGCTAAATCCTGTTACAAGTGGACCTGTAGTTGACGATAGCATGCAGACAAATATTGATGGTGTATTTGCCTGCGGTAATGTACTTCATGTTCATGATTTAGTGGACTATGTTACCTTAGAAAGCTATACTGCAGGAGAAAATGCAGCTAGGTTCGTTAATGGGTTGTGTACTAAAGAAAAAGGCATAGAGGTTAAGAATGGCAATGGTATTAGTTACGTGGTGCCAGGCAGAGTTAATTTTAGTAGAATAGAAGATTATATAGAATTCAAATTTAGAGTAAGAAATGTATATAGCAATAAATTTGTATCCGTATATTTTGATGGCGAAAGAGTATTTCATATAAAAAAGAAAATCTTAAGTCCTGGTGAAATGGAAGTTGTAAAACTCACTAAGGCTGTATTTGGCAAATACGAAAATTGCAATAGCATAACTATAACAGTGGAGGAGGAATAATATATGACAAAGAAGGAACTTATATGTATTGGATGTCCACTTGGATGTAGTTTGGAAGTAACAATAGAAGATGAAGATAATATTAAGGTTTCAGGCAATACTTGTAAAAAAGGTGAAATTTATGGTGTTAAAGAATGTACTAATCCAACCAGAATAGTAACAACTACTGTAAAAGTTATTGGTGGTACCGAAGAAATGCTTCCAGTTAAAACTGAAAATGATATTCCAAAGGGTATGATATTAGAAATTATAAAGCTTCTTAAAAATGTAAATGCCACTGCACCAGTTAGTGTAGGAGGCATAATTATTGAGAATGTACTGAATACTGGTGTTAATATTGTTGCAGCCAAAAGTGTAGATAAAAGTGTAGCATAGAAATTATAAATGCCATTTTAGATTGTATAATTTAAGATGGCATTTATTTTGAAATAATTAAATTGACTTATAACAAATACCTCAAATAAATCTTGCAGGATAATTTAATTTATGGAATAATAATTTAGTAAATACGCTTTAATTGCAGAAAGAGTAAAGATTTATAGCAATACAAGGAGGCAACAACTTTGTTCTATTTGAAGGTATTATTTATTTGTCTATTTTCTTTTTTTATGGGAGCAATTCCATCTGCTTATGTACTTGTAAAACTTACTACGGGAAAAGATTTAAGAAAAATTGGAAGTGGGAATATAGGTGCAACTAACGCAAAAAGGGCATCAGAAAATTGGCTTCATGGGAATATACTCTTTTGTACCACAGTGTTATCTGACATTTTAAAAGGTGTAATTCCTGTGTTAGTAGCTATGCTGCTTACAAAAGATATAGCTAATTCGCTAGTAAGAGATTCAATTATAACAGCAGCAGCAATTATGACTATACTAGGACATGATTTTATGCCCTTTATTAAGCAGGGAGCTGGTAAAGGGGTCAGCACTACAGTGGGAGCATTTTTACTGTTAGCACCGATTCCTGTTGTTATTGGCATGGCTGCGTTTTTAATTCTAAGATTTTTTACAAAGGTAGTTTCAAAAAGATCCATTATTATTGCTTTAATTATTTCTCTATCTTGTATTATTATGAAAATATCACTCCCAATAATAATAGGATCCTTAGTATCTGCAGTGCTTATTATATTAAGGCATAAAGAGAATATAAAAAGAATTATTAATGGTGAAGAATAATAAAAGTAGAGACAGTAAATTAATAGCATTTACTATCTCTACTTTTTTATATTTAAGGTGAAGAAAGAGGCTTAAGCATAAAATAGAAAGATGTGTTTTGTTAATTAATAACAGTTCTAAAAGCATATAAAACATTCCAATTGATAAAGTGGAATATTATATAAAAGCCAAGTATTGCCATTCCAAATCCAGCACAGTATAGAACTTTCGTATAAAGCCACTGGTTTTGACCATAATGAAAAAGAATTATTAAACCAAAGATAGGTTAACTTAAATAGGCATGGAAGAACAGTTTCAGGTTCAATTTCATTTTTGCCAGGTGTTTTAGTAAAGCCTAATGCCTTTGCTTTGTATTTAGAAGGAACACCACTGGGTGGAACAAATTTTGGTGGATAATAGGAATTAGGGGATTTAGCTTTTTCCACAAAACTTGCAGGAGAGCAATCTCATCTGAAGTAAGACATACTTTTGTCTAAAAAATTCTTATTAACAGCTGCCATTTATAAGCTCCTAAATAATTTTTACACTTATATAATATGCTTAGAAAATAAAATTTGAATCCCCCAATAATGAAAAGCCTGCAGGTGTAAATACTCGCAGGCTCAATCTATTTATTGTAAGTTTTTAAATTCTAGATATTCATCATAGCTCATTCTCTTGTCTATGATTCCATCAGGAGTGATTTCAATAATTCTATTTGCTATTGTTTGCACAAATTGATGGTCATGGGAAGCAAATAAAATAACGCTGCTGTAGTCCATAAGGCCATTATTAAGTGCAGTAATTGATTCAAGATCTAAATGGTTAGTTGGCTGGTCTAGTATAAGAGCATTTGCACTGCTAAGCATCATTCTTGAAAGCATACATCTAACTCTTTCTCCTCCAGATAAAACCTTAGCGTCTTTTAAAGCTTCATCTCCTGAGAATAGCATTCTTCCAAGGAAGCCTCTTAAATAGCTTTCAGATTTTTCTTCTGAAAATTGTCTTAGCCAATCTACAAGATTTAAATCTACATCATTGAAGTACTCCGAGTTATCCTTAGGGAAAAATGCTTTAGTAATAGTAATTCCCCATTTATATTCTCCGCTATCGGGTTCTAGTTCTCCAGCTAGTATCTTAAATAATGTAGAAGTTGCTATTTCATTATCACCAACGAAGGCAATTTTATCACCTTTTGAAATAGTAAAGCTTATATTATCTAATACCTTTTCACCTTCAATTGACTTAGATAATCTATCTACAGTAAGAATATCATTACCTACTTCTCTTTCTGGTTTAAAGCCTACAAATGGATATCTTCTGCTGGATGGTTGGATATCATCTAGAGAGATCTTTTCAAGTAACTTCTTACGGGAAGTAGCCTGCTTTGATTTTGATGCATTAGCACTAAATCTAGCAATAAATTCTTGAAGATCTTTAATTTTTTCTTCTTTCTTCTTGTTTTGATCCTTAGCCATTTGAAGAGCAAGCTGGCTGGATTCATACCAAAAGTCGTAGTTTCCTACATAAAGCTTAATTTTACCAAAGTCAACGTCGGCCATATGAGTACATACCTTGTTCAAGAAATGTCTGTCGTGGGATACAACTATAACAGTTCCATCAAAGTTTATTAAGAACTCTTCAAGCCAGTTTATTGACTTGATATCAAGATGGTTTGTAGGCTCGTCCAAAATAAGTACCCCTGGATTGCCAAAAAGAGCTTGTGCTAAAAGAACTTTAACTTTTTCTGAACCAGAAAGCTCAGATACTTTTTTATAATGAAGATCTGTACCTATACCTAACCCCTGAAGTAGTGATGAAGCTTCAGCTTCAGCTTCCCAACCATTAAGCTCCGCAAATTCGCCTTCAAGCTCAGATGCCTTTATTCCATCTTCATCAGTAAAATCAGCTTTTGCGTATAGTGCATCCTTTTCTTTCATAATTTGATATAATCTTTCATTACCCATAATAACTGTTTCTAAAACTTCATACTCATCATATTGATAGTGGTCTTGTTTTAGTACAGACATTCTAACACCTGGTGCTATGCTTACATCGCCAGTATTGGCTTCAATTTCACCAGATAATATTTTTAAAAATGTACTCTTCCCAGCTCCATTAGCTCCTATAACACCATAGCAGTTGCCAGGAGTAAACTTTATGTTTACATCTTCGAATAGTTTTCTTTCACCATATCTTAAACCTATATTAGTTACTGTAATCAATTTAATACCTTCCTTTATCTTAATTTTGACACATACTGCGTTATTATAACATAAAAGTTGAAGAAATGCACCAGTTAAAAATGAAGCAGCATGGTATAATGAACCGATGTATAAAACATTGTTCTGAAGTTAGAGGTGGAATAACATCTTCCTGTTAATATATTAAATCTGAACGTATAGATATATTGATTTATATGCTAACATTTTATAAGGCTGCAGTATAATTTGTAATATACTGCAGCCTTATTATCGTTAAGTTGCCATTTTAAAGCTGGTTTCACATTTAGGACAAGTAACAGTTATATTACCCTTTCCTTTCGGAACTCTAAGTCTTGTAGGACAGTTTGGACAGTTAACTACATTATAGTCTATAAGGCTTTCAATTTTTGAGGTATCTAAGCCAACAACTACATCTTCGCCTATAATAAATGTTGGTACACCCCTTATTCCTCTTCGAATAAGTTCTTCTCTAGCAGAAACATCTGTATTAATGTTTCTTTCTGTAAATACATATCCCTTTTCTTGAAGGTACACCTTCGCAGTATGACAATGCGGTCAAGTGCTGCTTGTGAATATTGTTATGTTTTTCATATTATTTGCACTCTCCTTTACACATAAATTAATAATTTTGAATGATAGCTTGGTTGAATATTAATAAAGTTTAATTTTAAAATAATTATACCACTATGGGGTATATAATCAATAGTAAATATAAGTTTATTGGATTTAAATGTTTTAATAATAGAGGCAACCAGTATTATGCCATGATCTTATTGACAGAGAAATTCTTAATGTTATAATATACCTGTATGGGGTATGTGTTTAAAAGTTATAATTATGTTATCTAAATTAAGGGAGGATATACAATGAAAAAAGATAAAGCAACTATAAAACTTTCAGCTACCTTATTGAGTATTTCCTTTATATTATATTTACTAAACTACATTATTTTTAAAGATATTGTTCATATAGCTGAATTCTTAGCACAATATATTGCATTTATTCCAATTGAAGCGTTAGTAACAGTTGTAATAATAGGCAGTTTACTTGAAAATAGAGATAAAATTAAAAAGCAGCAGAAGATAAATATTTTAATTCAAGTATTCTTTGAGGAGGTTGGAAACGAGCTCTTATGTAAATTAGAACCAAGTGAGAAAAAGTGCTGTGAATTGGGATGCTTAAGATGGGAATTCAATGATTTACTTATAAAAGATACTAAAAATATTAGAAATGAAATTGAAAAACACAACGTTATCCTAGAATTAAAATCTGAAGATATAAACAGCCTTTATGAACTTTTAAATTCAAACAAAGATACATTTATTAAATTTTTAGAAAATCCATATTTAACTGAGCACGATACTTTTACAGACTTAATTCAATCAATTTCCCATTTGTATTATGAAATAAGCTTTAGAAGAAGTAGGGGTGAGTACAGTGAAGCTGACATGATTCACATAAGAGAAGATGCTCAGAGGGTATATAAAAATCTTTTAGAGAAGTGGCTTATTTATATGGAATATACTCAAAAAGAGTATCCGTTCCTATTTGACCTTGCTTTGCAAAATGCACCATTTAACGATATGGAAAAACTTAATAAGCATATTTAATTATTGTTGTAAATTGTTATTCAAATATAATACTTCTAATCATTATATAGATATAGTTGTTTTTTGATTATTCGGTTATAATGTAAATATTAAATTTCAGCAAGGAGTGATAAAGTGAACCCAGTAGCATTTTCTTTATTTGGACTAGATATAAGATGGTATGGAATATTAATTGCAAGTGGTATGATAATAGGAATACTTATAGCTCAATACTCTTGTAAGTATAGGGATCTTGACTATGATACCTTTATAAACACTATATTAATAGCATTACCACTAGGTATTATAGGTGCAAGACTATATTATGTAATATTTGAATTTGATTATTATAGGAATAATATAAGTCAGATTCTAAATATTAGGCAAGGCGGTTTAGCAATTCACGGTGGCTTAATTGCAGGTGTTTTAGCTGCCTTTTTATATTTAAGAAAAAAGAGAATAAGTTTTTTTAAATTAGGTGATGTTGCCGTGCCATCAATCATACTGGCTCAAGCCATGGGAAGATGGGGAAACTTCTTTAATCAAGAGGCGCACGGTGGACCAGTAAGCTATGAATTTATAAAGCATTTTCCAGGCTTCATTCAGAAAGGTATGTATATAGAAGGGGTTTATTATCAGCCAACATTTTTATATGAATCTATTTGGAACATTATAGTGTTCTTCATTTTAATCAATCTTTTAAAAAGAAGTAAAAACACAGGAATAGTGTTTTTCACATATATAGGTTTATACTCAATTGGAAGGTTTTTTATAGAAGGATTGAGAACTGACAGTCTTATGCTTGGAAATATAAGGATAGCTCAGCTAGTGAGTATTTCTGGCTTTGTAATATGGATAGCAGCATTAATATTTTATTACTTTAGAGGAACTGTAAAAAGGAGATGACAAATTAGTGGAAAAAAATAATGAAGATACAACTAAACAGATAACAAATAGATTATCAAGAATTATAGGGCAGCTTCAAGCAATCAAACGAATGACAGAGGAAAAAAGGGAATGTGGAGAGGTGCTAATTCAAATATCAGCAGCACGTTCGGCACTAGATAGTGCTGCTAAAATGATTCTGCAAAACCACATAAATACCTGTATACAAGATGCTGTAGAAAAAAATGATGAAAGTGCAATAAATGATTTAAATAAAGTTTTAAGCAAGTTCTTGTACTAATGTAATGGAGTAATCCGAAATAGGCACAAATAAAAAAAAGGCAGTAATGCCTTTTTTTATTTGGTAAATAATATTTTACTAAGAAAACCGATTGTTTCTACTTTACTTCTGGGGATAGGTGGTTAAATAATCAATGAGTTTATTTAACGTTATACATTCCTTTGCTTTCCATATACTTAAATATTGCTTCTCCATGTTTTTGCTCTTCCTTTTGTATATGATTTAATACATCACGGGCTCCGGTGTCCCTAAATTCAAAAATTGCAGTATCATAGGCACCTGAAACATATTTTTCTGTCATTAATAAATCAGAGCACATGTCAGCATCAGATAAATTAACACCGCTTGCTTGAGTATTATTCATAGTGTTAGAGGAGCTTTGATTTCCCATAGATTGCCCTGAATTTTGATTTTGCTGTTGGTTCATTTGAGGAATTTGTCCGTTTAACAATTGATTAATGCTATCAAGGTGGGTTCTCTCAGCTTGCCCATTTGCATTAAATATTTGTTTTAATTGATTGTCTTTTGCTGCATTTGCATAATTTGTATATTTTTCTATACAAATCTGTTCGTGGCTTTTTTGATCCTCTAATAGCATTCTCTCTTTTTGTGATAAAGTTATTTCCATAATACTACACCTCCAATCTTATTTTGTGTTGATTTTATTAATTTATTCCATTGGAAGTAATAGCATCCTATTATATTCTGAAAATTACTTTAAGAGGTTTATAAGGTGGTTAAATGTTTTTATAAATCACTGCTAAAAAAGCTAATATATATTCTATATTTTACAAAGGTTAATAAACTCTTTCATAGAATTTGTAAGATACTTGTTTTTATGATAAATAATATTAAACTGACGGGTTAGAGATACATTCTTTATTTTAATTTGCTTTATACTTCCGGCTTTTAAGTCTCTTTCGACTAAGTGATAAGGAAGTACAGAGATACCTAAACCCACACTCACCGCTTTAATAACTGCCTGCGTACTTACACTTTCCCAAATTGGATTAATTTCTATACCATGAAGCAGCATTATGCTATCAAAAAATTCTCTTACTCCACTTCCTTTTTCACGCAGGATAAATTCATACTCCTTAAGCATTTCAATATCAACTTCATTGTAATAGTTCAATGGATGCTCTGTACCGCAAATTAATACAAGATCATCATCCATTAATTTTTCATATTGAATAAGGGTACTATGTACTATACCTTCAACGAAAGCAAAATCTATGATATTTGATATAACCATGCGTTCTATTTTTTCAGAAGTATCTATTGTAACTTGAACTTTAATATTAGGATAATGCTTTTGAAAATCCTGAACAAATTTAGGTAATAAGTAATTACCAATAGTTATGCTTGAACCTATTCTTAATAGACCGCTTGAATCCCAATTTTTTATTTCTTTTTCCATTTCATCAAAAAGCGATATGATATGAGAGGCATAATTCAAAAGCTTTTTTCCAGGTTCTGTTATATAAAGTTTTTTGGAAATTCTATCGAATAGTTTTATACCATAATGTTCCTCAAGCTCACGAATTGCAAGGCTAACAGATGGCTGTGCCAAGTATAATTTATTTGCTGCAGCAGTTATGCTGCCCAAATTACATACAGTTACAAAAATTCTTAAGTGCTTTATTGTCATATAATCACTCCGTTCATAATGAAAGCATTATATATATTATAATATAATATTATTTTACTTATATATTATCAAAGTATAAAATAAAATAGTAGAATTATTTGATAATATGTATGCATAATAATTTGTAACATTATATTAAAAATATAGCTTTATATAAGAAGGAGGACAATTAAATGGTTTTACTTGCAATAGAAATACTACTTGTAGCCATTATAGCCGGAGTATTCGGATCAATTCTTGGTCTAGGAGGTGGAATAATAATTACACCAGCATTAACATTATTATTTGGTATAGATATAAAATATGCCATTGGAGCTAGTATTGTTTCAGTAATTGCAACTTCCAGTGGTGCTGCGGTAGCCTATGTGAGAGATAAGATAACCAATATAAGAATTGGAATGTTTCTTGAAATAGCAACTACTATAGGAGCTATTACTGGTGCATTTATTAGCGGGTTAATTGATTCAAAATATTTATATGTTATTTTTGGTGTTCTACTATTATACTCAGCTATAGCTATGTTAAAAAAGAAAGGACAAGAACTTCCTCAGGATGTAGAGGCTCACCCTTTAGCTGAGAAATTAAAATTAAATGGTGAGTATTATGATAAAGTCTTAGATAAAAAGATAACTTATAATGTAGCTGGTGTATATGGAGGCTTCGGAATGATGTATGGAGCAGGCGTTATTTCAGGTCTTTTAGGAATAGGAAGTGGAATTTTTAAGGTAATGGCAATGGATCTTTTTATGAAGCTTCCGCTAAAGGTATCAAGTGCAACAAGTAACTTTATGATAGGTGTAACTGCAGCTGCCAGTGCAGGGGTATATCTTTTAAGAGGGGATATTGATCCTAAAATAGCAGCTCCAGTTGCATTAGGAGTTCTCATAGGTGCTGCTATAGGAACAAAAATCATGCAAAACTTAAAAAGTAAAACTATAAGAATGATATTCATACCTGTGCTTGCATATGTTTCTATTCAAATGATTGTTAAAGGCATATTGCAGTAATTTGTGCATTATAGGAGGTTTTAAAATGGCTGAAAAAAGTAAAATAGGAGAAATGGAGATTATAATAAGCAAGTTCCTTAGAGCAGGGGTATTTTTAAGCGCAGCAATAGTAGGTATTGGATTAGTTAAGTTTTTAGTTACCGGCAACAGTGGATATCCAATTAATTATTTTCCTACGACAATAAAAGAAATACTAATAGGTTTTATTGGCCTTAAGTCCTATGCAATAATTTTAACAGGACTCATTGTGCTTATACTTACGCCAGTTTTTAGAGTTGGTGTGTCAATATTGGTATTTATAAAAGAAGGTGACTACCTGTACGTAAAAATAACCTCTTTAGTATTTATAATTCTTTTGATAAGTTTTATGTTAGGGAAAGTTGAATAAACTTAGATTTTCATCTAGATTGCTTCAAATAAACTGACAGACATTGCTTTTTTTATTATATTTTCTTATACTTAATATCAGTGTACTTCTTAATAACTATATATATTTTGCCTATTATAAATAGTCAAAGTAACTAGCAGAAGTAAAATTAACGGTTGAGAGGAGATTGACTTAATTATGGGCAAGGCATTAGTGCTTGCTGAAAAACCTTCAGTAGGAAGGGAATTAGGCAGAGTTTTAAAATGTAATAAAAAAGCAAATGGATATTTAGAAGGGGAAAAATATATTGTAACTTGGGCTTTAGGGCATTTGGTTACACTTGCTGATCCAGAAATTTATGATGATAAATATAAAAGCTGGAAGATGGAGGATTTACCTATGCTTCCAAAGCCGCTAAAACTTGTTGTTATAAAGCAAAGCGGCAAACAGTTTAACATAGTTAAAGAGCAATTAAATAGGAAAGATGTTACAGAGATTGTAATAGCTACAGATGCTGGTCGTGAGGGAGAACTTGTGGCTCGCTGGATACTAGAGAAGGCTAGAGTTAATAAGCCAATGAAAAGGCTTTGGATATCTTCTCAAACAGATAAAGCTATACTTGAAGGTTTTAGAAATTTAAAGCCTGCAGCTCAATACGATAATTTATATAAAGCTGCAGCTTGTAGATCAGAAGCTGATTGGGTGGTGGGCTTAAATATTACGAGAGCTTTAACTTGTAAGCATAATGCTCAGTTAACTGCTGGACGTGTACAGTCCGCAACCTTGGCAATGATAGTTAATCGTGAAGAAGAGATAAGAAATTTTAAGCCAAAAGACTATTATGTAATAAATGCAAAGGCTAAGGGATTTACTCTTCAATGGAGAGATAAAAATAATAATAGCAGCATTTTTGAGGAAGATAAAGTTAATAAAATTCTTGCTGCTGTTAAGGGAAAAGAAGCTAATGTAGTTGATGTTACTGAAAGTGCTAAAAAGCAATATGCTCCAGCTCTTTATGATTTAACAGAGTTACAGAGAGACGCTAATAGAATTTTTGGATATTCAGCTAAGCAAACACTATCTATAATGCAAAGATTATACGAAAACTATAAGGTATTAACTTATCCTAGAACAGATTCAAGATATATTTCTAGTGATATTGTTGCAACTTTACCAGAACGATTAAAGGCAATTTCTATAGGCAGCTATAGAGCTTGTGCAACAGAAATATTAAATGGTAAGATACATGCCAATAAAAGCTTTGTTGATGATAGCAAAGTAAGTGATCACCATGCTATCATTCCAACTGAGGAAAGAGGAAATATAGCTCTTTTGAGCAGTGAAGAAAGACATATTTATGATTTAGTAGTTAAAAGATTCTTGTCTGTTATGCTGCCACCTTATGAATACTTACAAACTACCATCACTGTAGATATAAATGGCGAAAGCTTTGTGGCTAAAGGAAACGTAATTAAGTCTAAGGGATGGAAAAAGGTATATGACAGAGAAGATGATTTAGCTGAGGATGAAGATGAAAAGGATAATCAGGTATTACCTCAGATTAAAAAGGGTGAAAAATTGAGTGTAGCTTCTGTTGAAAGTAAAAAGCTTAAAACAAAAGCACCTGCAAGATTTAATGAAGGTACTCTTCTTTCGGCTATGGAAAAACCTCATAAATATGTAGCTGTAGATAAGCTCTCAGCTAAAACTCTTGGTGAAACTGGTGGTATAGGAACAGTTGCCACAAGAGCAGATATTATTGAAAAACTATTTAACATGTTTTATATAGAAAAGAACGGTAAAGAAATTGTTCCAACAGGAAAAGGTAAGCAACTTATTGAGTTAGTTCCAGAAGAATTAAAATCACCTTTAATGACAGCTAAATGGGAGCTTGAATTAGAGCAAATCAGCAAAGGTAAAAAGGATCCAAGAGTATTTACTGAAGAAATGAGAAAGTATGCTGCTGAGCTAGTTCAAGAGGTTAAGGGAAGTACAGATAAATTCAAGCATGACAATCTATCAGGAAACAAGTGCCCTGAGTGCGGAAAATATATGCTTGAAGTAAAGGGTAAAAACGGAAGGATGCTTGTATGTCAAGATAGAGAATGTGGTCACAGAGAGAATTTAGGCAGACTTACCAATGCTCGTTGTCCTGAATGTCATAAGAAGTTAGAGCTTAGAGGACATGGAGAAGGACAAATTTATGTATGCCTGAATACTAACTGCAACTTTAGAGAAAAGGCTTCATCTTTTAGCAAGAGATTTAAAGATAATGAGAGCAAATCAAATAAAAAAGATGTTCAAAATTATATGAAGAAAATGAAACAAGAAAATGAAGCTCCAATGAATTCAGCATTAGCAGAAGCGTTAGCAAAATTAAATTTAAAATAATAAAGATGGTATACATAGCATATAAATACTGTGTATACCATTTTCTTTTTTCTAAAATAACTTAAAATGTTACTTCTTTAAATAATCAGGTTTTGGCATAATATATAAACGCGGATCTTGGAGATAATCCTGAACTAGTCTTAAAGCTTCACCAAATCTTTGATAGTGTACTACTTCTCTTTCTCTAAGGAATTTTAATGGTTCAATAACATCAGGGTCATCTGCCATATTAATTAAGTATTCATAGGTAGCTCTAGCCTTTTGCTCAGCTGCTAAATCTTCAGTAAGATCTACAATTGGATTACCTTTTGATTGAATATAAGCAGCACTAAATGGAACTCCGTCGCCATTAACTGGATATATTGCTTTATCGTGATCAGCATAGAAACCGCCCATTCCAGCAGCTTCAATTTCTTCTACACTAGCTCCTTGAACTAGTTGATGTACTATAGCTCCAACTATTTCAAGATGTGCTAGTTCTTCTGTACCTATATCATTTAATGTTGCAATAGCTTGTGGGGTAACCATAGAGAATCTTTGACTTAAATATCTTAGTGAAGCTGCTAGCTCTCCGTCAGGTCCTCCATATTGAGTAATTATTACTTTTGCCATCTTAGGATTTGGGTTTTTAATTTTTACTGGATATTCCAGTTTTTTTTCATATAACCACATATACTACTACTCCTCCTAGCGAATTCTAAAATTGGCTTCATATTCCCAAGGCCAAGGTTCATTTATCCATTGAAAAGGATAAGCACTGCAGGAGCCCTCAACTAATGGACCATAATGCTTTTCATATTTTTCTTTTAACATTTTGCATTGCATAACTGCAGAATTGTGTTTAGCAAGAGCATTACGATCGGTTGGATGAGTATCTAGATATAGATGGAGGTCCTCAATCATAAAATCCAGTGCTGTTATTTGTTCTAAGAGTTCAAATTTATTACTATCCATTACTATAAAGCACCTCCTACTCTTCTTCTCTTAATACTTTGTGCTTTTTATCTTTCTTTTCATATGGACTATATAGTTCAGGGAAAATTGTTCCTTTTTTTAGTCCTTCAATAGGGGAAAAGATAGTACACATTTTTTGATAGGGAACATAAGCAGCTGCAAGACGTACATTTCTAATAACTAGTTCTTGTGGTATACATTGACCCATGCCATCGCAATTCATGTCGTTCATTTCATAATTAGGTTTGCTGATTTTAGCCATTTGTGTATTAATCCTCCTTGATTGTTGCTTACACAATAACAGTATATTCCTCAGCATAAACTTTGCTACTATTTAATTACAAAAGGAAAAAGGCAGATTTTTTAAAATCTACCTTTCATTATTAAAGGAAATAGTATGATAAAAACTATATATAATTTTTTCTCTACTTATTAAATTTAGTTTTTATAGTTGCCCAATAATTTGAATCCTCAAGACCTAATCTCCAAATTGCTATACCAGATAAATTTGAATTATTAACTAAGTCTAGTTTATACGCAAGGCTTGTACCATTTTCAAACCAAACGGTGTGCTGAATACTTGAGTTATCTGTATAGCTAAAGTATGGGCATTGAGAAACAGGATCCCATTGTATTTGTACACCATAGGTTGCTGCTAAATTATTACACTGAGAAATACTGTAAGCTTTTGTGCCATTTGAAGACCAATCGTATCCATAAGCTGCCGTACCAAGTAGTATTTTTTCTTTAGGTACTACAGTTACAGCATAATTAATAACATTTTGAACCCAGCCAATTGAAGCTATAGGTCCAGGAGCTCCGCCTGGATAGTGCTCATCGTAGGTCATAAGCACAAGCTGATCTGCATAACTTGCGATTTTTGCATAGTCAAAAGCTCCACTCCATCCATCTGTAGTACTGTCATAGGTTTTAGCTGGAACAGCAGCTGTAACCATAAAGCCTTGTGGTTTTAATGCATTATATAGTTCGCTGATGAAAGTAGAATAGTAGCTTCGATCATAATAATAAACACCTTCTAGATCTACATTTACACCTTTGTAGCCATTTGTCTTTAGAGCAGCTGTAATATTAGCTATTAAGTTCTGTCTATTTGTTGGACTTTCTAATAGTGTTTTAGCTATACTTCCATCAAAGTTATTTGTTAGCATAGCTAAACTTTTTATGTTGTTACTATTGGCATAGGAGAGTTGACTAGTAGGTACAAGTCCAGTAATATTGCCAAGTCCGTCTGTTGTATAGGTGTCAGTTGCTATTTCATTTATCAATGTTGAATTATTCACCATTGAGTTATAGGACGAACTATCACCAGAATAATAATATACTGCATAACCTAAAACTAATTTTGTAGGTGCTTGTACAATCACAGAGGAAGTAGCAGCTTTTATATGGGTTGAATCAGCTGAGGTACCATAAGAATTGTATGCTCTTACAAAGTACCAATAAGTTGTAGCAGCAGAAAGCCCAGTATTTTTAAATGAATTGGTTGATACTGTAGCTACTTGAACATAATTTGAATCATTAGGAGTTGCCCTAAATATTTTATAGCCTGTAGCCCCTGATACTGCTGTCCAACTAAGAGTAGTTTCGGAAGTGGTTATTCCGGAAGCTGTTAGGCCTGTGGGAGCGGATGAAACTTTGCTTGTAATTCTAGGCTTAGCCATTACTATGTTTGTGCTGAAAACTATAAAAGCTAGAGCTAAGAGAAGTGAGTAAAAATATGGTTTGCGCTTCATTGCTTTACCTCCTTAAAATATATTTACTTTGATTATCGAAAAAAATATTGTAAAGGTTACAAGTAAATTATGGAATAAAAAATAACCCCGCTTAGAACAGGGTTACTAGTTAAACTAAAGAAGTTTTTGAATTGGACTAAGAGGATATATGAGACTTTGAATTTCTGTATAAGGTATTTTTACTTCAAATCTTCCATAAGCGTAAGGAGTATACTCATACAGCTGATAATATAGCACTAAGAAGGTTGGAGTTAGATAAAATTTTTGATCCTCTGTTAAGCCTTTATATTCAGTAAGTAGGGGGACACCACCTTCTTTCGCCTTTCTTATAGAGATTTCATTTAACTGAGGGATGTAATTAAGCTTTGGATTAAACAGGTCATTAAGTTTATATATTTCACCACTATTTAAATCTATTGAAAGTGAGTCATATACAGTATTGCCATGTGCTCCACCAGTATAGTAATATAGTTCAAATAAAACGCTGAGCAGTCCCTTTTGATTTAATGGAACACTATAACCACTTATTATGGTTTTAAAATCAATGGGAGATGTTATAAGTACATTGTTCTTAAAGAGATTCACCTCTGTATCGCTTATAGCACTATTTACTTTCTGTTTTGTATCTTCAGTTAGATTATTCACATAGGGATAAAGAAGTTTAAATTCTTCTGGCGAAATTTTTTGTTCTTCTAGCTCAGCTTTTTCAGTGACCCTGGAATAATCTTTTTCCGGTTGCTCTAATTTACTAATATCATTTTGAAATATAGTGTCGACTTTACTTTTTATTTCTATGGCTTTATGAGGAAAATAACTTTTGGGATAACTGAAATAAATCATTAAAAGCTCCTTCCTTAAAATACTTTGGTATTATTATATGCATTTAATCATATATATGGGTAGGTATAATGCATATTTTAAACTTAATTCAATATTTAGAGGTAGGTATATGAAAATTGTATGTTCTATTGGACCAAATGCAAAAAAACTAAGTGCTTTAGATGAATATGCTAATGAAGGTATGAACATGGCTAGATTCAATTTTTCACATGCCAATTATGATACTATTAGAGCACAAATAGAATATTTAAGAAAGCAACATCCTTTTGTAGAAGTAATTCAAGATTTACGCGGTAATAAGCTTAGAGTAAGCAGTCTCTTTCAAAGGGAAGTAAAGGTAATGCAAGGAAGCATAGTTTATTTTTGTTCGGAAAAATTTTATTATGAAAAAAACAGAATGAGAGGTCTTACTATACCAATATCTTTAGAAGGCGACTTTTCTACCATGTATAGTGCAAAAAAAATACTCATGAAAGATGCAACTATAGAATTTGAAGTTGTAGGAACAGGGAGTAAGAATGAGTTAATAAAGACCATTGTTAAACGAGGTGGGTTAATAAGAGCTGAAAAAGGAGTTAATGCCCCTGGAATGGATAGGAGTATGCTAGGGATTACTGAAAAGGACAAATTTGATATAAAGTGGGGTCTAGAGAATAACGTGGATATAATCTGCTTATCTTATGTGACTAAAGTAGAAGATATAATTAATTTAAGAGATTATATAAAATTATTGAGAAAAGCAGATAAAAGCTTAAAAATGCCCAAAATATGGGCTAAAATTGAATGCGATGAGGGAGTCAAAAATTTTAAAGATATTTTATCTAAGGTGGATGGAATAATTCTTGGCAGAGGCGACTTAGCAGCAGAGGTTGAAATTTACGATGTTCCAAGAATTCAGGAAGAGATTTTTCGTGTTATAAAAAGAACAAAAAAGGAGTTTATTATTGCAACTCATTTGCTGGAATCTATGAAAAGAGAGGCTGTTCCCACTCTTCCAGAAATTAATGACATATATAATTATATAAAAGCGGGAGCTACAGGTTTTATGCTTTGTGGAGAATTAACAGTTGGAAGGAATCCTTTAGAAACCATACGAATTTTGAAATTAATTATAGATAGGTATAAAATTGTAAGCTTAGATAAACCAAATGAGGTGGAATAAAACATAACATAGCTTTAAAGCTTGATTTAAACAATTTAGTTATTTTATATTGCTTATAAAATGCCCCTAGCAAATATTTGCTAGGGGCGCATTGTTAATAGCAGTAGAAGCTTTCTATCATTCTAAGGTCCATTCCAAAGTATACCCATCTACGCCCGTTCCAGCGATATCCGGCTATTGATCTTCTTCCCACATAAGTAAGCCACGCCCAAAAACCTCTACCATTTCTTGGCCATATATAAACATATCTATATAAACATCTTCTTATGGCACCTGGGTCTATTGCTTGAGGTGCAATACCAGCTTGTGGCTTGAATTCGCCCTGGGACTTTGATGGTGTAAAGTTTGGAGGTGGTCCCATAGGTACTCCTCCTTGTTGAGGTCCGCCCGGTTGATTTCCAAATGGAGGTCCCCCTGGCTGATTACCGAATGGAGGCATATTCATAGGTCCGCCAGTTCCAGGTGGGAATGGTGGAGGAGTTGGAAATTGACGATAGCCATAAAACATTTGTTGATATATTGGACAAAAGAATGGTGGTTCAAACTCATCAGACTCTTCCATATTGTCAATATCGTCTAGTTCATCAAATTCACTTATGTCACGATAGTCATCGTAATACATTAATTACACTCCTTAATAAATATTACATTATAAGTATATGTAATATTTATAAAAGTGTTAATGAATTATAAAAGGTTTAAATATAAATATTACAGAAAAAGAGCCAGAAGAATTAGTTCTGGCTCTTTTTCATATACTGGATTAGTATGCAAATACCATATGAGAAATTCTAGCGGCTATAGGCTTGGACCATAACCAAGTATTTGTTGTGCTGTCATCAAAATAATAAAGTGCACCATTTGATGGGTCTGATCCTCTTAAGGCTTCATAAGCTGCCTGAATTGATTCTGAAGTAGCTGGTTTATCAATCCATCCATTAAGAACAGGAGTAAATTGATAATAACCATGATCCACTTGATAAATTACACTTGATATAGTCTTAGGAAAACGTGAATCCTGTACTCTGTTGATTATAACTGCACCAACAGCCACCTTCGCTGAATAGGGTTCCCCCTGAGCTTCAGCGTTAATAAGTCTAGCCAGCAAATCCACATCAGCTTGACTGTATGGAATTACGCCAGCTTGCTGGTTTGACGCAGTATTTGTTGAGCTGCTGCTTGTTGTTGCAGTGCCTGGTACAAGAAGCTTTTGACTAGGGTATATATAGTCATCCCATTTGTTGTTCATTACTCTTAATTGGCCCAAAGTTATACCAAATTTCTTTGAAATTAGGTATAAGCTATCCCCAGATTTAACAGAGTAAATTTGTGCTGGAACGTTTAATGTTTGACCTATATAAATTTTATCGCTAGTAAGATTATTAGTTGTCTTTAATTGAGTGATGGTAGTATTGAATGTTTTGCTTAAGGTGTAAAGTGAATCACCTGAAGTTACTTTATAGTCTGCTGCCTTTACTGGTAGTACAGATGATAAAGCTACACCCAATGATAAAAGTAAAATTGATAGTTTTTTTGATTTAAACATAAGTTTTATCCTCCTTCTGCCTCCGAGGTTAGTTGTCGGGTTCGGGTTGAGGCACCCTACTCAAAATGAGATTCACCCCGTTGTTTATTCCCCCGTACTCCATTTGGAGATTCGGCTTGTCTTATGTGTGCTATTGTAACAAAGCATGTCCACAAAAATCTATAGTAGATTTAAGGTATTATGGGAAATTGGTGGTGATTTGTGCTTTATACACTGCTATTCATGTTTAGCTTTATGAGTATCTAAAAAGTATAATTGACCGGAAGTATAAAATGAGATATAGTACATAATAATAGGATAATTTTTCAATAGTTTGTAATTTGTAGAAGCGGAGGTGAAAGAATGAAAAGAATTGATTTGGTATATGAGACACTTAAAAAGCTATATACAGGCAAAGGGTTAAGTGCTGTTGAAATTGCTCATACCTTAAAATTAAGCAGGGCAAATGTTAGTAATGATTTAAATAAATTATGCACTGAAGGTAAGGTTTCAAAAAGCTCTGGGAGACCAGTTCTTTTTAATCCTATTGATAACATTGAATATAATGAGGGTGAAAGTAAAATTGACAGATTTACAAGAGAGAATCAAAGCCTATATACAGCTGTAGAACAGGCTAAAGCAGCAATACTGTATCCACCTAAAGGTATGCATGTACTTATTTTAGGGGAAACTGGTGTTGGAAAATCTATGTTTGCAGGGCTTATCCATCAATATGCAATTGAAATGAAGCGAATGGAAGAAAAAGCTCCATTTGTAACTTTTAACTGCGCAGATTACGCTAATAATCCACAACTTTTAATAAGTCAGCTCTTTGGTACTAAAAAAGGAGCCTATACTGGAGCAGATTCTGATAAGATTGGGCTTATAGAAAAAGCAGACGGAGGTATTTTATTTTTAGATGAGGTACATAGACTTCCACCTGAGGGCCAAGAAATGTTTTTTACCTTTATGGATAAAGGTACTTTTAGAAAACTTGGGGAAACTGAAACGGAGCGCAGAGCGGATGTACTTATTGTTTCAGCAACTACAGAAAGTCCAGAATCAACATTGCTTAAAACCTTTACAAGAAGAATACCAATGGTTATTAAAATTCCTAGTCTCTCAGAGAGGACAATGGAAGAAAGATTTTATTTGATAAGTAATTTTTACCGTGAAGAATCCTTTAGGCTGGATAGAGAGATAATGGTATCAATTAATTCTATGAGAGCTTTTCTTAGCTATTATTGTCCTAACAATATTGGACAGCTTAAAACAGACATTCAACTTGCTTGTGCTAAAGCTTATGTTGATTTTGTTTCTAAGAAAAAACAATATATAAAAATTAACAGCACTGATTTGCCTACTTATGTTAGGGAAGGACTTTATATACAAACTGAACATAGACAAATTTTTAATAAACTTATAGGAATAAATAAGAGATATTGTGTATTTAATAAACTTGAAAATAATTCTCTTCTTGAAAAACAGAATTATGAAGATTCTATATATGACATGATAGATCATAGAATAGATGAGCTTAGAGATAAAGGTATTCAAGGAGAAACGCTCCAAAAGGAAATGGAAAAGGACATTGAAGATTATTTTACAAGATACATATACTGCCAAAATCGAAATGTAGACATTACAAATTTGGAAAGTATTATACCTGAAGAAATAGTAAAAACTGTCCAAGATATTATAAGCTTTAGTGAGGAAAAACTTAATAGGACTTTAAGCCAAAGGGCCTATTATGGTATAGCAGTTCATATATCGAACTCCTTAGAGAGAATAAAGAGAAATAAACTTATTGTTAACCCCAAGTTGAATAGCATTAGGACAGAATTTGGCAGCGAGTTTAATGTTGCTTTGGATTGCCTTAAAATAATAGAAAGATCATTAGATGTTACCATGCCTATAGATGAGGCAGGATTTTTAGCAATGTTTTTTGTTTATGACGAAAAAGATATTGAAATGAATAACAGTTATGTAAAAGTAATTGTTGTCGCACATGGCAGTTCTACAGCAGCATCTATGGCAGAAGTAGCAAATAAACTATTGGGCATTAACAATGTTATTGGTATAAATGCTCCATTAGAGGAAAAACCGAAAATAGTACTAAGTAGACTAAAAAATTATATAATTGAGCATGGTATAAAATCTGATGTTTTACTTTTAGTGGATATGGGTTCTTTAACTACTTTTGGTGAAGAAGTAGAAAAAGATATATGTATTAATGTAAAAACAATTCCGCTTGTTAGTACACTTCATGTAGTAGAGGCTGCAAGAAAAGCTGCTATGGGATATTCTCTTGAGGAAGTATACAGAGAAACTGTAAATGTGAATAATTTTCTTGAATATGATACTGTACATGATAGGACAAAGATTGATAGAAGAGAAAAGCTTGTAATAATAACAATGTGTACCACTGGAGAAGGAAGTGCTATTGCAATAAAGAATCTTTTAGAACAACATTTGGAATATGATAAAAGTATCCTGGAGATAATTCCAGTTAATTTGGTTGAAAATGAAAATATATATTCAAGGATAAAAAGCATTAGGGCCGATAGAAACATTATTTGTATTGTGAGTGCTTTTAATCTTGAAACTAAGCTGCCGCAATTTAGATTAGATGAGGTTTTAAGTCTAAGAGCAATTAAAACCATACAAGGACTTATAGATATTGAAATGACTTATATTAAAATGGGTGAAACATTAGAACATCAGCTTAAAAATGTAGAGGGTAGAGAGGCTTTTATAGTTATTAAGAAATGCATTGGAAGCATAGAGAAAGAAATGAATATAAAAACCGATACTGATATATTAATTGGAGTAACACTGCATATTGGATGTATGATAGACAGAATAAAAAGTGGAGGTACTATAATTAAATTTGAAGATAAAGGACAATTTATAGAAACTAATAAAGAGCTATATAATTCAGTTAAAAAATCATGCAAGCTATTAGAAGAAAAGTTCAATATACATATCTTTGATGATGAATTATGCCATATAATGAGATTTTTTAATTATAATAACTATTCTTAATTTATATTGTGCGGCAGCTAATGCCGCTATTTTTATAAAACAAAAATTTTTTGTAAAACACAATAGCATTAGTGTTTTGTCATTATAAGTCAAAGCGAGCTAAAACATTAAATTCCCCTCTAGTGTTTTGGCATGATAATTGCGATAAGTATAGCTTATAGTTATATAACTACAAGTATTAGCAAAATACTTATTGTTAAAGAAAGGATGTTAGATATGGATTATCAAGAAATAATACTTCAAATAATAGTAAGTGGAGGAAATGCAAGAAGTCATGCTATGGAGGCAATTCAATTTGCTAAATCTGAAAAGTTTGATGCTGCAAGAGAAGCGCTTGTGAAATGTGATGAAGAATTAGCAGATGCTCATAAAGTGCAGACACATCTAATTCAAGAGGAAGCTGCAGGAAATCCTAGTGAAATTACATTACTAATGGTGCATGCACAAGATCATCTTATGAATGCTATAACTATTAAAGATATGGCTCAAGAATTTGTAGATATGTATGAAAAAGTATTTAGAAATAAATGAAAGTTAAAACACTAAACAAAAAAGTGTTTTAAAGGAAACCAAAGATATGAAAAAGCAAAACACTAACAATAATGTTGAAACACTAAATATTCATTTCAAAACAATAGTAGAATTTAATAGCTAAAAGTTAATAAAAACACATAAAAAATTTAAATATTATACGGGTTTTCATTAAAATGTGTTTTGGCACGATAGTTGCTAAAGTAAATACCATAAGTCAAAGAAAGGAGAGGTGATTATGAAAAGGATAACACTAGTATGCGGGGCTGGAATGTCTACAAGCCTCCTAGTTAAAAAGATGGATTCTGCTGCTGCAAAGGAAGGTATTGAAGTTAAGATTATAGCAGTAGCAGAAGCGGACTTGAAACACCACATTGATGAGACAGATGTTTTACTCCTTGGTCCACAAGTTAGATTTTTACTAAATAAATATAAATCAGCTTATGAGCCAAAGGGTATTGTTGTTGAAGTTATAAACAGTGTGGATTATGGAATGATGAACGGAGAAAAAGTACTAAAACATGCTTTAAGTCTTTTTAAGGACAATACGGACTAGCAGCAAGGGGCTTTATGAATTTATAAATTGATTCTATTGGGGGGAATTTTATGAAAAAGATTATTGAGTTCCTGGAAAAGTACTTTGTACCTGTAGCAGGAAAAATTGGGTCGCAGAGACATCTTGTAGCAATTCGTGATGGTTTTGTAGCAATTATGCCATTAATTCTTGTTGGTTCATTAGCCGTATTATTTAATAATTTTCCAATACCAGGTTGGGCGGATTTCATGAAGGGAATCTTCGGAGAAAAGTGGAATTCCTTTGGAGGAACACTATGGAATGGAACTTTTGCCATAATGTCGCTCTTAGTTGTATTTACAATTAGCTATAACCTAGCAAAATCTTATGACCAAGATGGTCTTATGTCCGGAGTTGTATCCTTTGGAGCACTTCTCATGCTGTATGCTGGTTCAGCTAAGGATTGGGCACTACCTTTTGCATACCTTGGAGCACAAGGGCTATTTGTTGCTTTATTTGTATCACTTGCAGCTACAGAAATTTTTGTAAGGCTTATGCGTAATAAGAAACTAATAATAAAAATGCCTGATTCAGTACCACCGGCAGTAGGGAGATCCTTTGCAGCTTTAATTCCGGCATTTGTTACTCTTGTAATATTTGGAGCATTAAAGATAGTGTTAGATGTGTTTGGAATTCCTGATATACACAAATTTATATTTGATATTATTCAACAGCCACTACTAGGATTAGCAGGTACGCTAGGTGCTGCACTTCTTGTAGTTTTCCTAGTACATTTACTATGGTTCTTTGGATTGCATGGAACAAATATACTGCTCCCAATAACCACTGCGCTATTCCTACCACTTATGGAAGCTAATGTTAAGGCCTTCCAGACCGGAGCAGCTCCACAAAATATAGTTACCTCATCATTCTTTGACACTTTTGTATACATGGGTGGAGCAGGTACATCAATATGTCTTCTTGCAGCAATGCTTTTAGTTGGTAAGAGAGAAGATAACAAAGCAAAAGCTAAGCTTGGCATAGGCCCAGCGGCATTTAATATTAATGAGCCTGTTTTATTTGGTGTTCCACTAGTATTAAATCCAATATACGCTATACCATTTATCTTAACTCCACTAATTCTAACTGTAGTAAGTTATGGTGCCATGGCAATTGGATTAGTTCCAAAAACAATAGCTGTTGTTCACTGGACAATGCCACCTATAATAAGCGGTTTCTTAGCTACAGGTTCAATAAGGGGAATTATATTACAACTAGTAAATATAGCTATAGGAATTATCATGTATATTCCTTTTGTAGCAGTTGCTGAAAAACATGCAAATGAATTAGAAGTAGCAGCTGGTTCTCAATCAGTAGATCTATAATTTTAAATAAGTCAAATGAAATTTATTAATATAATTTTTTAGCATAAGTGCAGTGAAAGCTGCACTTTTATTTATTTTAATGAAGCCCTAATCCATAAAAAATAGGCTTTCGTATAATTAAAGAAGGTAGGAAAATACTTTATTTATATTTAAGCTTAAAATTTATCTATAGAATACCCTTGAAAAGAATAATAAATAGTGATATTATAATATCATAAACTAATGTTTAAAAAATAAGCATAAGTTAAGGAGATGGCTTATGACAAATAGAGAAAAAGAAATACTAAAATTATTAAGAAAGAACCCCATGATTTCACAAAATGAACTAGCAGACATGTTAGGTATAGCTAGATCTTCAGCTGCTGTTCATATAACTAATTTGATTAAAAAAGGGTATATACTAGGAAAAGGCTATATCTTAAACGAGGAAGACTATGTAACCGTAATAGGAGGAGTTAACATAGATATGGTTGGCTTCCCTGAGAAACAACTTATTGTTCATGATTCTAACCCTGGAAAAGTTAAGATTTCCTTAGGGGGAGTGGGAAGGAACATAGCTGAGAACTTAGTTAGGCTTGGATTGCACACAAAACTCATAAGTGTAGTTGGAGATGATGTGTATGGAGCTAAGGTAATTGAAGAGGCAAGAAATTTAGGCCTTGATATGAAGGACTCACTAGTGCTTAAAGGACAGCAGACCTCAACTTACATGGCTATACTTGATGAAAAGGGCGATATGTCAGTGGCGATAGCATACATGGATATTTATGATAACCTTAGTGTTGATTTCATAAAGGAAAAAAAGCATGTTGTAGAAAATTCAAGACTTTGTATTATTGATACAAACATACCTAAAGATGTAATAGAATATACAGTAACCACTAATAAGAAAACCGATTTCTTTTTAGATACTGTATCTACAACTAAGGCTATGAAGGTTAAAAATCTTATTGGATATTTTCATACAATTAAACCTAATAAAATTGAAGCTGAAATGTTATCAGGAATAGAAATTAATACAGAAGAAGACTTAAAAAGAGCTTCGTATTACTTTTTAAATAAAGGGGTAAAAAGAGTTTTTATAAGTCTAGGTGAACAAGGTGTGTATTATGATGATGGAACAGATAGCAGGCAGATAAAGACTCCAAAGATTAATGTTGTTAATGCTACGGGAGCCGGTGATGCATTTATAGCTGCTTTAGCTTATAGCCACTACAGTGATTTTGATATTGATTATAGTACTCGATTTGCAATAGGTGCTTCAGTACTTGCACTTTCTCATGAAGAAACCATTAATCCTAATATGTCGGTGGAAAATATAACTAATAGGATAAAAGAACTCAATTTAATTTAAGTATATATAAATATTAATAATATATATAAAATTATATAAACATAAAGGGAGGATAATTATGTTAGAAAAATATTTAGATATTAACCCAGAGGTAGCACAAGCATTAAAGGAAGGAAAGCCAGTAGTAGCTCTAGAATCAACAATAATATCACATGGTATGCCATATCCTAAGAATGTTGAAACTGCACTAGAAGTTGAAAGAATAGTAAGAGAAAATGGAGCTGTACCAGCTACAATTGCTATTATAAAAGGAAAAATAAAAGTTGGAGTAACAAGAGAAGAATTAGAATTCCTTGGTACTGGTAAAAATATTCTAAAAACAAGCAGAAGAGACTTACCAATAATACTAGCAAAAGGATTAGATGGAGCTACAACTGTTGCTACAACAATGATAGCTGCAGAATTAGCAGGAATAAAATTATTTGTTACAGGAGGTATTGGCGGAGTTCATAGGGGAGCACAAGAAACATTTGATATTTCTGCAGACCTTCAAGAACTTGCACATACAAATGTTGCAGTAGTTTGTGCTGGTGCAAAGTCCATTTTAGATATAGGACTAACTTTAGAATACCTTGAAACAAATGGTGTGCCTGTTTTAGGATTTGGTACAGATGAAATGCCAGCCTTCTATACTAGAAAGAGTGGTTTTGGTGTAGATTACAGAATAGATTCACCAGCAGAAGTTGCTAGTGCAGCTAAAGCAAAATGGGATTTAGGCTTAAATGGTGGAATGGTAATAGCAAATCCAATACCAGAACAATATCAAATGGATTACGATACTATTACTAATGCTATAGAGAGTGCTTTAAAAGAAGCTGAAGAAAAAGGTGTTAAGGGAAAAGAAACTACTCCTTTCTTACTTGCTAAAGTCAAGGAAATTACTGGTGGAGCTAGCTTAGAATCAAATATACAACTTGTTTATAATAATGCAAGAGTTGGTTCTAAGATAGCTGTTGAACTTGCTAAGCTTGAAAAATAGAAATTATTAATGATTCCATAGTTTTATACTCACATATATAGTCCGTGGCTCTGTTTATGAGACATGGACTATTTTTAAATCATAAGTGTTAATAAAATAACAAAGTCGCGAGGAGATATAAGGGGAAAAATGTTGAAAAATAGTTTAATAAGCAATGTCTAATTTGATAAAAGTGGAAAAGAATTTTATTGGTATTTGATGATTTTAACGTATATCTCCAACTTATCTCTGAAAACAATTACATAACAAGGCTTTGCACAGAAAAGTGATTAGAAAAATAATTTGTTAAAAAAATATCAAAAAACTATTGCATTCTTATAAAATATAATATACAATAAAGTTGGTTGTTAAAGTTTTAACTATCATTTGCACTAAAATTTAGTAAAGAGGTGTATAAATATGAAAGTAACAAATTTAGAAGAACTAATGATGAAGCTTGAAGAAGTAAAACAAGCGCAAAAGATATTCGCTACATATACACAAGAACAAGTAGATGAAATTTTTAGACAAGCTGCTATGGCTGCAAATAACTCTAGAATAAAACTTGCTAAAATGGCAGTTGAAGAAACTGGAATGGGAATAGTAGAAGACAAAGTTATCAAAAATCACTTTGCTTCAGAATATATATATAATCAATACAAAGACGAAAAAACTTGTGGAGTAATAGATAAGGATGAAGCTTTTGGTATAACTAAAGTTGCAGAACCTATTGGAGTTGTTGCAGCAGTAGTTCCAACAACAAATCCTACTTCAACAGCAATATTCAAAGCATTAATAGCTTTAAAAACAAGAAATGGTATTATTTTCTCTCCACATCCAAGAGCTAAGAATTCTACAATAGCTGCTGCTAAAATAGTACTTGATGCTGCAGTAAAGGCAGGAGCACCAAAAAATATTATAGGATGGATTGATGAGCCATCTGTAGAACTATCTCAAGTAGTAATGAGAGAAGCTGACATTACACTAGCTACTGGTGGACCAGGAATGGTAAAAGCAGCTTATTCATCTGGTAAGCCAGCTATAGGAGTTGGAGCAGGAAATACACCAGCTATAATCGATGAAACAGCACATATAAAGATGGCTGTAAGTTCTATATTATTATCTAAAACTTTTGATAACGGAGTTATATGTGCTTCAGAGCAAACTGTAATAGTTATGGACGAAGTATATAGCGAAGTAAGAAAGGAATTTGAGGAAAGAGGAGCTTACTTCTTAAAGGGTGACGAAATAGATAAGGTAAGAAAAGTAATATTAGTGAATGGTTCTTTAAATGCTAATATAGTTGGTCAAAAGGCAGCTAAAATTGCTGAAATGGCAGGGGTAACTGTACCTGAGGATTCAAAAGTTCTAATTGGAGAAGTTGAATCAGTTGAACTTGAAGAAGAATTTTCACATGAAAAGTTATCACCAGTACTTGGAATGTACAGAGTTAAAAGTTTTGATGAAGCATTACAAAAAGCTGTTAGACTTATTGAATTAGGTGGATTTGGACATACATCAGTTCTTTATACAGATCAAGTTAAATCAAAAGAAAGAATAGCTAAATTCGGAGCTACAATGAAAACTGGAAGAACTATAATCAATATGCCATCATCACAAGGTGCTATAGGCGATATATATAACTTCAGACTAGCTCCATCTCTAACACTTGGCTGCGGTTCTTGGGGAGGAAACTCAGTATCTGAGAACGTAGGAGTAAAGCATTTATTAAACGTTAAGAGTGTAGCTGAGAGGAGAGAGAATATGCTTTGGTTCAGAGTGCCAGAAAAAATATACTTTAAATACGGAAGCTTACCAGTAGCTTTAAGAGAATTAAAAGATATGGGTAAGAAAAAAGCATTCATAGTTACTGATAAGGTTCTTTACAATTTAGGTTTTGTTGATACAGTTACTAAAGTTCTAGAAGAAATAGGAGTAGATTTTAAGATATTCTTTGATGTAGAACCTGATCCAACTCTAGCTACAGCTAGAAAAGGCGCAGCTGAAATGGCAAGCTTTAATCCAGATACAATAATATCTGTTGGTGGAGGTTCACCAATGGATGCTGCTAAGATTATGTGGGTATTATATGAGCATCCAGAAGTTAAGTTTGAAGATTTAGCTATGAGATTTATGGATATAAGAAAGAGAGTATACACTTTCCCTAAAATGGGTGAAAAGGCAATGATGGTATCCATACCTACATCTGCTGGAACAGGTTCAGAGGTAACTCCATTTGCAGTTATTACAGATGAAAACACAGGATTAAAGTATCCACTAGCTGACTATGAGTTAACTCCAGATATGGCAATTGTCGATGCTGAACTTATGATGAAAATGCCAAAAGGCTTAACTTCTGCTTCAGGTATAGATGCATTAACACATGCTATTGAAGCAATAGCTTCAGTCCTTGCTTCAGAATATACTAATGGATTAGCACTTGAAGCTATAAGATTAATATTTAAATATTTACCTCAAGCTTATAATGAAGGTACAACTAATATAAAAGCTAGAGAAAAAATGGCTCATGCTTCAACAATGGCAGGTATGGCGTTTGCTAATGCATTCTTAGGAGTATGTCACTCAATGGCTCACAAATTAGGAGCAATGCACCACATACCACACGGAGTTGCCAATGCATTATTAATAGATGAAGTTATTAGATTTAACGCGGTTGAAAATCCAAGAAAGCAAGCAGCTTTCCCACAATACAAATATCCAAGTGCAAAATCTAGATATGTTAGAATTGCTGATTACTTAGGGCTTGGTGGAAAGACTGAAGATCAAAAAATTGAAAATTTAATAAAAGCAATAGATGAATTGAAAGTTAAAGTTGGATTGCCAAAGACTATAAAAGAAGCTGGAGTATCTGAGAATAAGTTCTATGCAACATTGGATGAAATGTGCGAGCAAGCATTTGATGATCAATGTACAGGAGCAAATCCAAGATATCCATTAATAAGTGAAATAAAACAAATGTATATCAATGCATTTGAAGGAACAAACGAAATAGTTTAAAAAAAATGACCATGCAATATTTTTGCATGGTTTTTTTATTTAGAATAAATTGGTTCACCCTGTGGAAACTTATATTATGAAGCAAAAATAATATAAAGGGGTGTAATGAAGTGAGAGTAACAAATATTGAGGAACTTAATCAAAAGCTTGAAGAAATAAGGGCTGCTCAAAAGATTTTTGCTACATATGATCAAAAGCAAGTAGATGAAATATTTAGGCAAGCAGCTATGGCAGCAAATGACTCCAGGATAATACTAGCAAAGATGGCAGTAGAAGAAACAGGTATGGGTATTGTTGAAGATAAGGTTATTAAAAATCACTTTGCCTCTGAATACATTTACAATAAATATAAGGATGATAAAACTTGTGGGGTAATAGAAAAGGATGAATCCTTTGGTATAGAAAAAGTGGCAGAACCTATTGGAGTGGTAGCTGCTGTTATACCTACCACTAACCCTACTTCAACTGCAATATTTAAGGCACTTATAGCGCTAAAAACAAGAAATGGTATTATTTTCTCGCCACATCCAAGAGCAAAAGAAAGTACTATTGCTGCTGCAAAAATCATACATGATGCTGCTGTAGAGGCTGGTGCACCTAAAGGTATAATTGGCTGGATTGATGAGCCTTCCCTAGAGTTAACTCAAACAGTTATGAGGGAATCAGATATTATTTTAGCCACTGGCGGACCTGGTATGGTTAAAGCTGCATATTCATCAGGAAGGCCAGCTATAGGTGTTGGTTCGGGTAATACTCCAGCAATTATAGATGAGACAGCTCATATAAAAATGGCTGTAAGCTCAATTTTACTCTCTAAAACTTTTGATAATGGAGTAATTTGTGCTTCGGAACAGGCAGTAATAGTTTTAGATGAAGTATATGATCAGGTGAGAGATGAATTTCAAGAAAGAGGAGCTTATATATTAAAAGACGATGAAATTGAAAATGTAAAAAAAATTATACTTGTTAATGGAAGTTTAAATTCAAATATAGTAGGACAGTCAGCTTATAAGATTGCACAGCTAGCTGGTATAGAAGTTCCTGAAAATGCAAAAGTACTTATTGGTGAAGTAGATTCTGTAGAACTTGATGAACCATTTGCCCATGAAAAACTTTCACCTCTTCTAGGTATGTATAGAGCAAAAAGTTTCGATGATGCTCTAAAAAAGGCAATTAGGCTTATTGAACTAGGAGGGTTTGGGCATACGTCAGTGCTTTATACAGATCAGGTTAAATCAAGGGATAGAATTGAAAAGTTTGGCTGTGTAATGAAAACTGGAAGAACTATAATTAATATGCCTGCTTCACATGGAGCTATCGGAGATATTTATAATTTCAAATTGGCGCCATCCTTAACTCTTGGCTGTGGAAGCTGGGGTGGAAACTCAGTATCAGAAAATGTCGGAGTTAAACATTTGCTGAATATTAAAAGTGTGGCTGAGAGGAGAGAAAACATGCTGTGGTTTAGGGTGCCAGAAAAAATATATTTTAAATATGGAAGCCTCGGCGTTGCACTTAAAGAATTAAAGGATATGCACAAGAAAAAGGCTTTTGTTGTAACTGATAAAGTACTTTTTGAACTAGGATTTGTGGATCAAGTTACAAAAGTTCTAGAAGATATGGATATCGATGTTAAAATATTTTTTGATGTTGAGCCAGATCCAACCCTTGCTACGGCAAGAAAAGGTGCCGAAGAGATGCATAATTTTAAGCCTGATGTAATAATTGCAGTAGGCGGAGGATCTCCTATGGATGCAGCTAAAATTATGTGGGTTCTTTATGAGCATCCAGACGTAAGATTTGAAGATTTAGCAATGAGATTTATGGATATAAGAAAAAGAGTTTATACTTTTCCAGAAATGGGTCTCAAAGCCACATTTATTGCTATACCAACTTCCGCTGGAACAGGTTCAGAGGTTACTCCTTTTGCAGTTATAACTGATGAGCAAACTGGTGTTAAGTATCCTCTCGCTGATTATCAGCTAACTCCAGATATGGCAATAGTGGATGCTGAACTAATGCTTCATATGCCTAGAGGACTAACTTCTGCTTCAGGTATAGATGCATTAACTCATGCAATTGAAGCTTTTGTTTCTGTGTTGGCATCAGAGTATACAAATGGGCTCGCACTAGAGTCTATAAGATTAATATTTAAATACCTTCCTGATGCTTATAATGACGGACCTAATAATATCAAAGCAAGAGAAAAAATGGCTCATGCTGCTACTATGGCAGGAATGGCATTTGCAAATGCATTCTTAGGAGTATGTCATTCCATGGCTCATAAATTAGGATCCATGCATCATGTTCCACATGGAGTAGCAAATGGACTTTTAATTGACCATGTAATAAGATTTAATGCTGCAGATAACCCTAGAAAGCAGGCAGCGTTCCCTCAATATAAGTATCCTAATGCAAAATGGAGATACGCAAGAATCGCAGATTATTTAAATTTAGGTGGTAATACAGAAGATGAAAAAGTTGAGAGATTAATTTTTGCAATAGATGAACTTAAGGATAAAGTAAATATGCCGAAGACGATTAAAGAAGCAGGGGTGGCTGAACAAAAGTTTTATGCTACACTAGATGAAATGAGTGAATCTGCATTTGACGATCAATGTACTGGAGCTAATCCTAGATATCCACTTATCAGTGAAATAAAAGAGATGTATATAAATGCTTTTGAAGGTCATGTAGAAAAAATAGAAGATTAATATAAAAGGCAGTTGTATTTCTAGCAACTGCCTTTTATTTGTGGAAATTTAATGTTTATATTTTTTCGAAGTTTTCTTTGTTTGCTTCTTATTTAATTGCTCAATTTCCTTTGCCCTCTTTTTAGCTATGAATTCCAATTCTTTTTTTAATTTAATATAATTGTTAAACCTATCTAATGATAGAATGCCTGTTTCAATTGCTCTTTTAACAGCACAATCAGGTTCGGATACATGACTACAATTAGAAAATTTACAGTCTGCAGCTAAATTTTCAATATCGGTGAAGGTGCTGTCAAAGCCTTCTTCGGAATCCAAAATATGAAATTCTCTCATACCTGGGGTATCAATAACTATCCCACCTTCAGGCAGCATAAAAAGTTCTCGGTTAGTTGTTGTGTGCCTTCCTTTATCATCATTTCCTATTTCATTTGTACTTTGAAATTCATTTCCTATTAATACATTTATTAATGAGGACTTGCCAACCCCAGACGAACCAATAAAAACTGCTGTTTTTCCTTGAAATAAATATTTTTTTAATTCTTCAAGGCCAAAACCCGAAACAACAGATAATATGTGAATAGGAATACCAGGTGAAACAGCTTCTACCTCTGAGAGTAAATTGTCTATATCATCACATATATCAGCTTTTGTAAGAAGAATAACTGGAGCAGCTCCACTTTCGTAGGCCATTGTAATATATCTTTCTAATCTTCTAAGATTAAAGTTTAAATTCAATGACATACATATAAAGCAAATATCTATATTAGCAGCTATAATTTGCTCTTCAGGAGAATTTCCACATTCTTTTCTAGAAAATTTTGATTTTCTAGGCAGTATATCATATATAACTGCTCTTTCTTCTGTTGAAATTATCTTACTTATAACTACCCAATCTCCAACAGCTGGACATTGGCTTTTATTTTCAATTGAATGACTTACTTTTCCGGAAAGAGTGCCGAATACTTCTCCTATTGAAGTATGGATTTTATAGAGATTTTTGTATACAGATACAACTCTTCCAATTATTCTTTCTTCCTCTAAGTTATTTAAGTATTTGTTAAGTGAATTATCGAAACCTAAATTTACTAATGTACTATAATCCAATATGATCTCTCCTTATAATTCAAAGTTTTGGGCATAAAAATACCCTAGGTAAAGTAAAGTTACTCCTAGGGTATTTGTAATTACAAAGAATTATAAGCATACAAGAATTTACAAACAAGTCCATAGGAGTTCAGTTTTAAAATGAGTTTTGCAATTAGTTCTATTGTTTTTCATAAAACATCACTCCTTCCAAATAATATCAATTTCATTTTATATTATTATTACTTTATATGCAATAGTTTATATAACAATTTTTAGAAAATGAGTTTTTTTATAACTATAGGGTCTAAAATAAGGTATATTTAATGCCTCATATGAATGATGAGATACCAATGGGATTTTATTAAAAGAAGTTATTATTGCCGAGTGAAAAATTATACCTTTATAATCTTCATAAAATATCAAATCTCCTAAGTTAAGACCACTG